>JBGQJX010000313.1:0-5239 GCA_041499255.1 Ktedonobacteraceae bacterium
CAGCGCAACCTGCTGGCCAATGCCATGCAGACACGCTCCTGGTTCTCCAAGGCGATTGAAGGGGAAGAAGTGATGCTGTGTGTGGCTCCTTTCTTTCACGCGTATGGCATGACCGTCTGTATGAACGTCTCATTGCTTCTTGCTGCAACGATGGTGCTGCTCCCGCGTTTCAAGCCGAAGGAGGTGGTAAAAACCATCCGGCAGTTCCATCCCACGCTCTTTCCCGGCATACCGACCATGTATCTCGCGGTCATGCGTGAGGCGACCAGGCATCCGGATGACTTCGCATCGATCAGGTTTTGTTTCAGTGGCGCGGCGCCACTGCCGGCAAAAGTGCAAGCGGACTTCGAGGCCATCACGCATGGGAAGCTCGTCGAGGGATATGGGCTGAGCGAGGCAGGACCGGTAACGCACGGCAATCCATTGACCGATGAGTGCCGCAATGGCAGTATCGGTCTCCCCCTTCCCGATGTCGAGGCCGCCATTGTCAATCAGGAGACAGGTGAACCGCTCCCCGTCGGCGAGCTAGGTGAACTGGTGGTGAAGGGACCGAACGTCATGCAGGGGTACTGGAAGCGCGCAGAGGAAAGCAGGGCGATCTTCCGCAATGGCTGGTTGCGCACCGGTGACCTGGGGAAGATGGATGCGGATGGCTTCTTCTACCTGGTGGAGCGTATCAAAGATGTAATCATCACCAGCGGCTTTAAAGTGTTCCCGCGCGAAGTCGAAGAGGTCTTGTTCCAGCATCCTGCTGTCGCAGAAGCAGCCGTGGCGGGGGTTCCGGATGCGTACCGGGGTGAAAAGGTAGCTGCCTTTGTCGTACTCAAACCGGGGGTTGAGGAATCCGAGAAAACCAGGCAGGAACTGATCCAGTTATGCAAGCAAGGATTGACGACATACAAGGTGCCGAGGACTATAGTGTTCCGCACAAGCCTCCCCAAGTCTTTGATCGGTAAGGTAATACGACGCGAGTTACTGATTACTGAATAAAGAACTAAGTGAAAAGTGTCGGAAATTACCCTTGACAAACACAACCTCTGGCGGTTATAGTGTTTTGGCTGCCAAAATAATTGGTGACCAAAAGGAATTTCGTCTCATGGATGCCGATCAACTTCTAGATGGCTTGTTTGCTATCTGGCGCCTTATGCGACGGGCAATTTCCCTGAACCAGCCGTCAACTCTCACGCTAGAACAATTCTGGCTGCTGCGCCAATTGTGGCGTCAAGGACCCATGACCATCGGAGAGCTGGCCGCAACTCTTGGTATCACACCTGGCTCGGCAACTCTTGCCTGTAAACGCCTGGAAAAGGATGGTCATGTAACACGCGATCGCCAGGCACATGACGAACGGGTAGTTCGAGTCGCCCTTACGCCAGGCGCCAACGAGATCCTTGAAGCCTGGCTTGCGCATCGCCGAGAGGTGTTTTCCAGGTTTCTCGAGCACTTCGAGCCACGTGAAGAAGCGGTTTTAATGCGCATGATCGAGCGAGTACTGGAAATTGCGAGCAGTAATTCTGAGAGAGCAGAAAGCTAAACAGGAGGAGCATTTCATGTCATTGCGCCCACGAACACGGGGGAAGGAAATTTCAGTCAGTGGGAAGGCTATTCCCCTCAACTCCAGGCGCAAGCGTCGCCCGCTTCGCAAATTCGTAGCTGCGCTCCTCATTGCTTTAGAGGTGCTAACTATCCTCTACGTTGGTATCTCCTTTCTTGTCGCCACACAGGTGGCCTATGCTCAACCTAAGGCCATCACAAAAAACCCGGCAGACCTTGGCTTAAGCTACCGGGATGTGAGCTTTCCCAGCCGCGAAGACCATTTGTTGCTGCGAGGCTGGTTCATCCCTGGTGTGCTGCCCGGTGGACAACTGACGACAGAACGCACCATCATTATGGTGCATGGTGTGCACTCCAACCGGGCAGCCCTTGAGGCCGGACTGCTCGACCTCAGTGCGGCGCTAGCCCGGCACGGCTTCGCCGTCCTGGCCTTCGATATGCGGGGGCATGGCCAGTCAACACCGGCACCCCTCTCATGGGGCTACTTCGAACAGCGCGACGTCCTGGGTGCGGTCGACTTCCTGCGCTCCGGCCCACTCCCCTATCCAGAACTCGGCCATCCCCGCGCCATCGGTGGCTGGGGCATTTCGATGGGCGGGGCCACAATGTTATTGGCAGCAGCACATGAACCAGCCATCCGCGGAGTCGTCGCGGACTGTGCTTTCGCCGCATTTGTGCCCCTCATTGAAAAAGATCACAATATACCGAATGTGTTTATCCCCAGTGTAGCGGATGCGATGAGCCTGCTCTATGGCATCAACTATTACGCTGTGCGACCCGTGGACGTCGTGGCTAGCATTGCGCCACGTCCCCTTTTCTTCATCCAGGGCACCGCCGATACACTTGTACCATCCTGGAATATGAACCTGCTCGCTAATGCGGCCTCAGCGGCACCTGGTGCGCGCGTCCAGACCTGGCTTGTTCCCGGCGCCCAACATGTTCAATCGTATCATGTGATGAAGGCCGAATACGTCAAACGTGTTGTAGCTTTTTTCACAACTACGCTTGGCCCCGCTACCCACGCCGCTTATTGAGCTAGTGATGAACGCCCGGTTAGTAAGGAAAAGACTATGATACCAACGACTTCAGAACCTGGAACATCGATACCCAAAAAGAGTTGGGAAGCGCGCAGCCACCTCCCGCATATCGTGTTTGTCTGCCTGACGCCTCTGGTATGGCTTACGTTGGTTGCAGGTGCCATTCTGCTTCTTACTTCTCTCCTCCGACACCTGACAACCTCAGCGGGTTTCCTGGTCGAACAGCAAATCAATGTAATTGCGGTGAGCGTCGGGCTAGCGCTATTTACAATCGTCTACACTATAGGCATCGTGCGTGCTTTACGAAAAATAGGGATTTGGGAACGCGAGGGCAAAACCTCACTGGCGACTGGCGGTCTTTGGGGGCTGGGTATCAGAGCCATCACCATCGCGCTACCTTTGCTGCTGCTGGTATTTTTTATACATTAGCTGGCTGATAGCGATCACAAAATATCCCTCACTCTATCTCAACCAGTAATAGGAAGAGTTGCCTACCTGTGTGCCCTGTTCTTGCACATAGTTTTCCTATACCAGTGAAAAAAGCAACGCCAAAATGACGGGGAAAGCAGTGATAATAGCGACGAGCGCTAATGCCACCAGCCCAACCATCACCTTTGTTGTATGACCATCTTGTAGCCACGTATCGATTTGTCTTAGCACACGCTTGACCGTTAGAATATAGGAGATAATGGCGAGAGCCAGCCCGGCGATCAATACGATTGCGAAGATCAGTTGTTCAACAAGGAATCTAGTCGGGTCTATCAGGAACCTGATAAGCATGATGAGAGCCAGTATCGCGAGTCCAATAATTGCCAGGAGGGCCAGCGGCGTCAAGCCTTGCAACAGGATGAACCATACGCCGCTGTTATCTCCCTGATCTGTGCAGGTTATTGGCGCTCCTACATTCGATGTTTCTGGCTTCATGCTGTCGTCCACTCTCGTTTTCTTTGCCCTTCTGCATAACTCAGGAGACAGCACTACTCTCAAGTACCAAAACCCATAGTAAAGACTGCTGTCGTGCGATCAACATAGATATTTCCCATTTTGGTATAAGCTTGAATATGTCCGGCATTTGGAACAAGCCAGGTCTGCACACGAGCATCTGGTGCTGCTGATGCCACTGTTGCAAGTTCGGTCATATTCGAAGGAAGAACAATATCATCGTTGGCGCCCTGAATGAAGAGAATTGGGCGAGGGGCTATTTTCGCCACCACATCTACCGGGCGTACAATATCGTAGTCAATGCCATAGAGCATATGCCCGATCACTGTTGTCCCGGGAATAAATGGGAAACCGTACCCGAATGCGTGCTTCATGAGCGACCCCATGCTAGAGTATGCGCTATCTAAAACCAGCGCCTTGATAGCCGGCTCTTGCGCTGCCGCCAACACCAGTGCCACCGCACCCAATGATAGACCCCAGCCGCCAATAAAACGCGGGCGGCCGAGTTCTGGGTAAGGCAATTGGCCAGAGCGCAGATAATCTACTGCACCCAATACATCGCGCTGTTCGAAGTACCCCCCCGAGAGGGGTGCCGGTGTTGACTGGCCATGCCCCCGCATATCAAAGGCCAGGACGGCAAAGCCCCGGTGTGCCAGGGCTTTGCTCAGACTGAGCACGAGATTGGTTGCCCGGTTGGCGTGCATCCCATGTACCACGATTATTGTACGGTCAACCGTCAGGTGTCCATTGGGCAGTGTGCCCGGAATGAACCAACCGCGCAGCAGCAAATGATCTTCTCGACTAGGAAAAGCGACATCTCGATAACTTAGACCCTGGGATGACGGAGTCTGAGTAACCGGCATCGGAGGTCGATACGCCAGGATCATTGCCAGGCCAATTGAGATGCTTGCATAGACAACGAGCATTACTCCCGAGATATAGAGGAGTATCACTATGATCCGGTGAGCTCTGGATACCGTGAACATATGGAGTAGCTCCTTTCGGTTAGAAACGCATTCTACACCCGACTATGTTTCTATTTTTGTTGTTTCCAACAAAAATAGAAACAAATCCATCAGATGATGCATTAATCCCGTAGCCCCCCCTGGTCAGTCAGGCTACTGGGATGATCTCGGTTGATGCGCATCCTTCTCAACGTGTAACTCCCTTCGCAAGACCTTCCCAATTAAGGTTTTGGGTAAGTCAGTGCGGAACTCCAGAATCTTCGGCACCTTGTATGCCGTCAATCCTTGTTCGCAAAACTGGATCAGCTCCTGCCTGGTTTTTTCAGAGGATTCAAATCCCACTTTCAAAACAACAAACGCGGCTACCGTTTCACCTCGATACTCATCTGGAGAACCAGCCACGGCCGCTTCTGCCACAGCGGGATGCTGGGACAAGACCTCTTCGACTTCGCGTGGGAATATTTTAAAGCCGCTGGCGATGATTACATCTTTGATACGCTCCACCAGGTAGAAGAAGCCATCCGCGTCCATCTTCCCCAGGTCGCCGGTGTGCAGCCAGCCATCGCGGAAGATCGCCCTGCTTTCCTCTGCGCGCTTCCAGTACCCCTGCATGATGTTTGGTCCCTTCACCACCAGCTCGCCTAGCTCGCCGACGGGGAGCGGTTCACCTGTCTCCTGATTGACAATGGCAGCCTCGACATCGGGAAGGGGGAGACCGATACTGCCATTGCGGCACTCATC
>JBGQJX010000314.1:0-5214 GCA_041499255.1 Ktedonobacteraceae bacterium
CCAATCATTGAAGAAGTGCGTGCAACGGTGAGTTGTTATGTTGCGGCACAGCCCGTGCCCTATAGAACGGACGCAGAGCACCCGACCTTCGAGTCTCTTGAGATCGGCGATGGCCAGCGCGCCTTTCCACTGGCACTCGAACCTTTCCTGCTCAATCGCTATGCAATGGCGGATTTCGCACGGAGAGCGCGGGATATAGGGGTCAACTACATTGGCGTCTGTTGTGGTGGAGCGCCGCACTATGTCAGAGCCATGGCCGAGGCGCTTGGTAGAACTGTGCCGGCGAGCAAATATTCGCCGGCAATGGAGCTACACCCTATGTTGGGGACGCAGGTGGAGACAAAAGACCAGGTATTCTTACAGGATTGGAAAGGTCAGAGGGAACCGGCATGAGCACACTCCGTTTCGCCACATTCCTCTCGCCCGTCCTGTACGAGACGTACGAGTACATCGCCCGTTATGTAGGCGAGTGCCTGAGTTATCCCACTTCCCTGCACGTCGCACAGGCATGGGAAGATTTCGCCGAGGGAAAAGCGGATGTGGGCTTCATTTGTGGGCTCCCATATGCTCGCTTAGCAAGTTTGGCATCCAGCCCTATTGAATTGCTCGCGGCCCCCGTCGTACAGAGATCTCGCTACCAGGGTAGGCCCATGTATTTTTCTGACGTTATAGTACGGTGTGATAGCCCATACACAGCTCTTGAGCATTTACAAGGACGTATATGGGCATATAATGAGCGGGCTTCACACTCTGGCTATAACATTGTGCACTACAGCCTTCTTCAGCGTGGCAAGCGGCTCCCATTTTTTGGTGAGATGCTCGAGACAGGGTCTCATCTACGATCACTGCAGGCGGTGCTGGAAGGCAGGGCAGACGGCACCGCTATTGACTCGCACGTGCTCGATGTTTGGCGACTGCAATATCCGGCCCTGGCGGAGCGACTCCGAGTTATTGATATGTTCGGCCCGTCTCCAATCCCGCCGATGGTCGCCGCTACACGGTTGGATGAGACGCTGAAGAGGAGGATACAGGAGATACTGGTAACGATGCATCTCAACCCTCAGGCTGCAAGCCAATTGCAATATGGCTTGATCGAGCGGTTTGTCGTAGTCAACGGCGAAGATTATGAAGAGATACGGCGAATAGCAAGAGCTGTAGAATCCTGGTTAAGTATCGCTTAGATGCCAGGGTGCTGAGGCAGATAAACTGCTTGTTTTTTGTCGCACTTGTCGCAGTTGTCGCAGTTGTCGCGGTTGTTACACATGTCGCGAATGCTCTCTTTTAGCAGGGTTTCTGCCGGCAAGAAGTGCAAGCCCATGCCCTATGCTGCGTATGCACCCTGAATGCATTTGAATGACACAACGTTTCCTTACACCTTCCTCTTTGCTTTTTTTTGAGGGAGGTGTAAGGATAGTTATCAGGCCGGTCTCAAGGTTTATACAAAGCTGGGAAGTTCAGCGATGTACAATCAAGAGTGGCTGCCGGGCTGTCTGTAGGACACGCTCGGTCGTGCTTCCCACTGCCCACTGTTGCGGACCGCCCAGCCCATGAGTTGCCATGGCAATTACCTGGCAGGCGCGGCCCTGCTTTGCAGGTTCTCCCTCTTCCCTGTTCTCAGCGGCTTGAACGATGCCTGAAGCCGGATCGTCATCCAACGCGACGGACCAGGTTACCTGCACATCAAGCGGCACGCCTGCTTCTGTCAGCGGATGGCGCTCTAAGCGCTCAACGACTGAACAAAGGTACTGCCTGGTCTTTTCTATCGCCTCTTCAGAGCGGCCTCGCGTTGAGGATACCACGCTTGTCAGGTGAAGTTCACCGCGTTGGGGAGCCGATAATGCCGAGGCAAGCAGCGCGGCTGGCATAATGGTGGTTTCCGCTTGTTTTGAGCCATCCAGGGGTACGAGAACACGTATACGACCCGCAGCGACAGCACCTGGTTCAGGCTGGAGAGCACAGCCCTCATGTAGTATGAAGACAGGCGATGGAGCATAACGCGCCACTTTTTCGGCAATGCTTCCCATTGACCAGCGCATTGCGCCAGTGTAGCCATGACTGCACATCACCACGAGATCGACGTTGCCCTTATTCACCGCTTCGATAATTGCCTGGGCAGGATGCCCGGTCACGACCTTCGTTGCGGTACGAATACCTTTCAAATCTCTCTTTGTCGCAATATCTTCCAGGTACTCCTGTGCGGCTGGCAAGTTCTCGTCAAGAATGTCCGGCAGCACTATCTCTCCAACCGATTCCATGAACTCGGTCTGTTTTGGGTACACTGCCTGTACTAACGTCACCGTTCCATTAGTGGCCCGTGCGAGGCTTACTGCGATAGGAAGTGCTTGCTCGGCACGCGCTGACCCATCCAAGGGAACTAAAATCTGCTTAAACATAGAAATGCTCCTTTCAATCTCACAACTCTGGATGAGCATTGCTTTATCAGGAATACCGTAGCTATGTAGGTCAACTACCAATGCTTCCTTTGCTTCATCCGCGTGCTGCCCGCAGGGATCACTCTATGATCTGTGAGATATCTGCTGGCCCTCTATATAAAGGTAGCATCTCCGTATCATTACTACATCTCATTTGAGGGTTTCTTGCTCACAGGAACATCACAATTTAAGCTGTTGCCTTCGTAACCATTTCTGTCTTATGATACAGGATAATGATTATTGATACGATTTAGCACTAGAGGAATTCGGAACAAATGGCGACGACTGAGCAAGAACTGCAAACCATAACGACGATGCTTCCACCGGGACCCAGAGGGCTGCCCTATATTGGCAACATGCTCTCGTTTAGACAAGATCCGCTGGGATTTTTTCAACAGCTTCAACGCACATACGGCAATATGGCAACGGTATATATCGGGAAGAATCCGGCGGTGCTCCTGTTCCGCCCGGAACATGTTCGCTATGTGCTGGTGGAACACCCGCGCGATTTTACTAACCGCGGCGTGTTTCGACAGGGTAATGATGGAAACGATGGGGGCTTTGCGAGCGAGGGGTTGCTGACCATAGATGGCGAAAAGCATCGCCAGCAGCGTCACGCGGTTCAACCAGCTTTCCATAAGAAGCGTGTCGAGGGCTATGGCAGGATCATGGAGCTATATACGCAGGAGCTGCTCAAAACGTGGCATCCAGGCGATAGGGCCGATATGTCACGCGCCATGCAGGAGTTGACGCTCAGGATTGTGAGCAAGTGTCTCTTCAGTATTGACCTGTCAAGTCAGCTTGGCCCTCTCAGCGATGCCTTCGATGGCGTGATTGGCAGTTCGACAGGCATGGTCGAGGATCTCCTGAATATTCGTATCGATAATCCGATTACAGGCTATGGCAGGCGTATGGCGGCCATGCGCCAACTGGATATGGTTATCTACACCTTGATAGCACAGCGACGCGACGATGACCGTGGTTACGATGATGTTCTTTCTATGCTGATGTCAGCCGAAGGTGGAGAAGAGCCTGGAACAAAACTGACCGAGAAACAGGTTCATGACCACATCCTGACTTTCCTGGCGGCGGGGCACGAGACGACCGCGATTACACTGGTCTGGACGTTTTACCTGCTCTCACAATATCCACATATTCGCGCAAAATTGCAGGACGAAATCCGCGAAGTACTTGGCGAACGCGAGCCAACCCTTGATGATCTTGCGAAAATTCCCTATCTCGACTGGGTGCTGAACGAATCGATGCGTCTCTATCCTCCGGCGTGGTTGCAGATGCGCTTCGTCGCCAAAGAGACCGAACTGGACGGTGTGCGCCTACCAGTTGGCACGTTGATCATCCTGAGCCAGTGGGTCATTCATCGCTTACCCGAAATCTGGGGAGACCCGGAGGTCTTCCGGCCTGAACGCTGGGACCCGGCAAACAAGCAACAGATTCCAGCTGGAGCATACTTCCCTTTTGGAGGCGGCCCGCGCACCTGCATCGGCATGCCGCTCGCGCAGCAGGAGGCCAGGATTATCCTCGCGGATATACTCCAGCATTACACGCCACAGCCCCCTCATGGCTATACTCCTGGATTTCAGCCAACGATTACCTTGCGCCCGAAGCGGCACCTGGTTGTTACTCTGATGCCCGCGTCCTCCGGTGATTCAGCCGATAAATGGAAACAACTTGTGAGCATGTCTGAAAGTGGTTTACAGAGAGGCTCAGAGCGCCAGGGATGCAGGAATGCGCTGCTGAGCCTGTTTGGTCTCAGGTGAGCGAGTTAGCCGTTCGGGTGGTCTGTCCCGCCCATCCAGAAGTAATGACCCTGCTGTGAGTGACCCCAGCGGGGATTGCCGTTCACGTTCTCCCCGTTCACGACCCCAATGAAATTGAGGACGGTGCCGATAGGGTAGCTGGCGATGAGGGCTGACTGGCTGTTGGGTTGGGCGCGGATGTTCAGGCCTTGTGGGGCCGTAACTTTGCATGTTTTGGGCTGTGGTGGCGGCGGCGGAGGTGGTGTGAGCAGAGGAATAGAGAGTACCTGCCCAGAATGGATATGATTTGGGTCGCTGCCGATCACCTGTTTGTTCGCATTGTAGATTTCCGGCCATTTGTTGCCATCGCCATAGGCTTTCTGTGCAATTGAGAAGAGCGTATCCCCTGGTTGCACGGTGTACTTTGATCCGGGCGTTGGTGAAAGCACCGGAATAAAGAGTATCTGCCCAGCATGGAGGTAGTTAGGGTCGTTGCCAATCACTTGTGTGTTCGCGTTGTAGATTTCCGGCCATTGGTTGCTATCGCCATAGGCCTGCTGCGCAATGGAGGTGAGCGTGTCTCCAGATTGCACGGTGTAGTCTGAACCGGGTGTAGCTTGAGCCATTTGATCCTCCTTATTTGTTCTTGAGATCAGTCTTCGGCTCGGCGTCCGAGCAAGGGAAGAGGAAATAACGAGAAGAACACATCTTTTGATTCTGGGTATCTATCCGTTGGCCACATAAGCCCCAGATATGCATTCTCTATTGTTACCATATCATGAAGCTGATTTTTTGTAAAGATTCCTATTGTGGTCGCCCTGCTGGGGATGATGGAGGCAAGGCCTTGCCTCCATCATCTCCCCCATTTCATTTCACCTCTATAATGAATGGGACGCTTATTATATACTGCGGGCACAATTGACCCTTCAAGCAGATCGCTCTGCCGCTAAATTCCAATTGGGCTGTACCAGTGCCTTTCGCAACGAACTGCCAGATGCACATTTTAAGCGTAGGGGCAGCATAGC
>JBGQJX010000315.1:0-5203 GCA_041499255.1 Ktedonobacteraceae bacterium
GTAGTATTGAACTGGCAGTCAGCGGCGCCGCTGACTGCCAGTTCAATACTACAAATTACCATTTTTGGCCGGTAATACAGCGGTAATCCAGAGGCAATGTCCTGGTAATAACCCTCCGGTACACTTCAATTAACGAGAAACCAGGGTAATGTTAGAGGCACTCACTGGGAGGGCCAGTAACAGAGGGAGATACCAGACATGACAACTCTAGCACTGTCAGCGCCCACAAACATCTTCGCCGTACCATCGTTAAAGACTGGATTGTCAACATCTGAGGTTCGACAGCCAGCAATTGCCACTCTAGTAGAACCTGCTGATGAGGAACTCATTTCGGCCATCTGCCGCGGCGCTGAGTGGGCGCTGGAAACACTCTACCAGCGCTATTCCCGCTATGCTTATGCCCTGGCCTATCGTATCTTGCATGAAAGTACCGCTGCTGAAGACATCGTACAGGAAGCCTTTCTCTCCATATGGCGCAAGGCGTCCTCTTATCAGAAGCAACACGGCAGTGTCTTTAGCTGGATACAGGCGATCGTCCATCATCGTGCCATCGATAAAGTGAGATCCGCCACCAATCGAGACCGTAATTGGACGCCGTTACAAACAGAAGGCGAGCAGGATCCTCCCAGCGAACAGGCTGACGTATGGGAGGAAGCCTGGCACAAGGAACGTGCTCAACTGATCCGCGCCGTCCTTGAGCAACTCCCCGCCGAGCAGCGCCTGGTCATCGAACAAGCATATTTTGGAGGCCTTACACATAGCGAAATCGCTGAAAGGAGCAATATGCCGCTGGGTACAGTGAAGGGACGTATGCGGCTCGGGCTACAAAAAATGCGCCATCTTCTTGAAGAGCATGGCCTGGACAACACATGGTAACCCAAAAGGGTAATGATAGA
This sequence comes from Ktedonobacteraceae bacterium, assembly GCA_041499255.1. Taxonomy (GTDB): domain Bacteria; phylum Chloroflexota; class Ktedonobacteria; order Ktedonobacterales; family Ktedonobacteraceae; genus UBA11361. Next base: position 897 of record JBGQJX010000315.1, read on the forward strand.
GAGTTCATCAGGTATACTGAATGGTAACGACCATAATATGGCAATACCTCAATTGAACATTCGATCACATTGAAACTTTTTGATACGTAAGCATACATATTGACATATGTACTGCGATGCTATTATTATGGTATCATGCTATTATGTAGGAATAACGCATTGTAAACATCGCTTCTGAACAAGCGTAATACATGCGTCAATTTCAATAGGAGACGGTAGAGAAAGGTAAGACGAATGGTGCGCAGCGCTGATCAGCCTCAGAAGCGCAACACCGGCCCAAGAAGGATCAATTCAGGCTCAACATCATTTTCAGATACGTCTGGACGCGACAACCGGGCAACTGAAGATGATATGCTGATGGATGAAGAACCGGCCTCTGACTCACCTCGTTCCACTACATCTGCAATTCGCCGAACGAACTTACCTGCGCCACGCCCTCCTACTGCTGGTTTGCCAAAATCTTCTTCACCTATTCCGCAGCGTCGTACAGGGCAGGGCCAACCAAGGCCGTCCACTTCTCTGGGTGACCCTATTCTTATCCAGACAACTCCGCGTGGTACAACAAAACCGCAGCCGGCGCCGAAAAAGAATGTACTTGCAGGAAAAGTGCACTGGCTTCTCCCTTTAGGCATCGGCATGATCGCCATGCTCGTGTTATGGGAAGTAGGCTCATTGCTGCTGGCATGGGGATTAGCCCGTTATGATGACGTTCGCTATGGCAATCCTCGTACCTATCAGACCAACTCGGTTGTTGGACACGGTGGCGATAGTACGGCACATCCCAGTCATTTCATTGCCGTTAATCTGAATCGCCAGGCTATCGTGGTAGAATTTCCCGCCGGTAGCCAGTCTGGTGCCATGAGCTATGTCGTTCCCTACTATATACTCGGTCCTGGCGGCGATATGACGCCGATTACGCTTGAGTTTCGCGATGTTACCGGAGATGGCAAACCTGATATGATCATTCATATTCACCTGCAATCACAAGATCAGACCTTCGTCTTTGTCAACGATGGCACAAAATTCAGACCGCCAAATGCTAATGACCACATTCACTTGTGACGATTGCTCAAAAGAAGAGCAGGGGCGGGAGGTTGCGCAGCCTCCCGCCCCTGCTCTTCTTTTGTCTATCTATCCGAATATACGCCTGTAATGTTCTGCCAACAGTTCGCTTGGGAAGAACCTGAACAGGTTTAGCGCTACCAGGGCAAAAGCCACCCAGTCAAAACCCGCATCGAGAGGCACACCCGCTAACGTGCCTATGACGGGGAAAACGGTACTTAAAACAGTCTCGCTGAAGAGGTCCGGAAAAAAGAGTAGTACCAGCAGTCCACCAATCGAACCGGCAAAAAGCAACTTGCGCCATAGAGCAACACGCCGGTCCTTCATCATCGAACCAATAAGCCTGAAAGTCTTACCCGCGTGCAAAAAGATCTCCCAGCGACTGGGCCGCGTACGCTGTTCAGTATATGTTTGTGCTTGCATCAATGCGTTTCTCCTTCTGAGTTGCATACTTGTATTACGTCCAGGAGGTCCACAAGTTGTACACTTCACTTGATGGAATAGAGGCCAGCGCCTATAATGGGACCTTCTGGTGCATTGAATCCGTAATCTCCAAGGGAAAGGAAACGCTTATGTCCGTTGCCGATCTTTTGCAAATCCGCCGTACTGAACAGGAAATTTTGCTCCAGCGAGCGATCATCATACTGCAAGCCGACCAGCGCGTTGTGGCTGCCTGGCTCTTTGGTTCTCGTGGTCATCATACCGCTGATGCCTTGAGTGATATTGATTTGTGGGTAGTAGTGGCAGATGAGCAATGCGAGACCATCGTAGCTGAGCGAGAGCGCTATGTCGCGCAACTCGGTCGCCCGGTACTCGTGCTCGAATCTTCTCATAATGCTCCTGCAAGTGGTGGTTACCTGATGGCTCTCTATCCTGGACAGGCAGGCGTTCACCAGGTCGATTGGTACTGGCAGCGACAAGCGGATGCAAGTTTGCCCAAACATGCCGTGGTTCTTTTTGACCGGGTGGGTATTCCACAGGATACCCGGCGAGAGCAGCTTGATGCGCCTGGTTCCTCGGATCATCTCTCTCAGCTGGAACGAGCAGCCCAGGCTACTCAGCTCAACGCATTCTTCTGGGTAATTACTAACATCGCGGTAAAAAGCATCCTGCGTCATAAAGCCTGGGACGCGGTCAATCACCTTGAAGGATTTAGAGGGCTTGTAGATCAGGTGAAATACCTGGTTGGTCTCAGCACAACCCAACCGGGCCAGGAAACGTGGCGAACAACTGTGCTGCCTCCCGTTCATCGTCATACACAGATTGCTATGCTGCGTGAGATCGCTCGTGAAATGGAACAACTGACGCCCAACATCGAGACTATCGGCGGATACGTTCAAGCTGAAGCCATTCCTTATGTCTATGCCTTCATTGATTTAGCAGAGACAATAATCCAGCAAGAGGGAGTAGAAACGGTGTAGGGGACGATCAGGGCGTTTAATTTATTCATCGGGAGAGGGAAAAAGCCACGGAGGGCCGATAAATCGGCGATGGGCACGATAAATCGGCCCCTACGGCCAGTTCATACACTCTACGAGTGCAGCGTGATCAGTCCTTTTTGAGCTGCCAGTGAAACCGCTTCGGTACGATTTGTAGCCCCTAATTTGCCCATAATAGAACTGACATGGAACTTGGCAGTGCGTTCGCTAATAATGAGTTGCGCCGCAATCTCTTTATTCGGCATACCCTGGGCCAGAAGATTCAATACCTCAAGCTCGCGTTCGGTAAGAGGCTCGTAGGGCAGGGAATGATCAGAGCTATGAATGTACGTTCCGGCATGAGAGCTTGCCATAGGATGGGGTCCCATATGGCGCAACAATTTTGAGGCCACGACCGGTTGCAGGAGCGACCCACCGGCCATCGTGATGCGAATAGCGCTGAAAAGTTCATCCCGCGGCGCCTCTTTCAATAAATACCCATTCGCGCCCGCCTGGACCGCGTGTATAATGCGCTCGTCATTATCAAAGGCGGTGAAGACGATAATGCGGGCATGAGGCTGCTGCTGGCGTAAGCGCCGAATCGTCTCAACACCATCAAGCACAGGCATTTCAAGGTCAAGCAGGAGAATATCTGGTTGCAGAGCCAATGCGAGGCGCATTGCTTCATGCCCGTTGGCCGCCTCGGCGATGATCTCAAAATCTGGCTGAGTTTCCAGCACAGCGCGTAAACCCTCGCGCAAAATCGGGTGATCATCTGCCAGCAAAATGCGAATCTTTTCCATGTCTACCCCGCGCACTTGTTACCTGTCGTACTTGTCGTATCTACCGGTCTTTCTCTCGATATGGGACGCGGGCAGCAATACGGGTGCCTGCCTCCAATGCGGTTTGAATATAGATGATACCGCCAAGCAGCTTCGCGCGCTCGTTCATCCCCGTCAATCCAAAGTGTTGCCCTTCGCCGATTTGCGCCACCATGTCTGGATCGAAACCGCGCCCGTCATCCTGTACAACAAGCTCTACATACTCGTCATTCCCTGAAAGCATCATTTCAATATGTTGTGCCCTGGCGTGTTTGCAGGCATTCGCCAAAGCCTCCTGGGCAATGCGATAGATGCCCACCTCCAGGCGTGTCGAAAGCTGTGGAAAGGTCCTCTCGGGCGAGCACGAAAATTGTATTGGCAGCGCAATCTCCTCACAACTCCGCTGTGCCAGCGCCGCCAGCGCTTCGGGCAGCGTGCGATTTTGTAATGGCGCAGCTCGCAAGTCCATCACCGAGCGGCGTGCCTCTTTCAGATTGCTGCGCGCCAGGCCCAGCGCGCGCCTGATGGCTTCCTGCGCGCGTTCAGGTCGCGTCGTCCCCAGGGCATCAGCCGTTTCCAACTGCAAGGTAATAGCCGCCAATCCCTGTGCCAGGGTATCGTGAATCTCTCGCGCTAACCGGTTGCGCTCCTCGATAGTGGCCAGGCGCGCGGCTGCGAGTGTGTGTTCGGCGGAGAGTCGCGCTCGTTGTATCGCCAGTCCGATCTGGTCTCCAATGATATGCAGCAGTTGCAATTCTTCCGGCAAAAGTTCGCGCCAGTCTTCACTGGCAACGTTCAGCACACCAAGCGGTGTGATACCCGCGTAGATGGGCACGCTGGCATGAAAGCGCAGGCCCCATGAGGTGGGGTCGCTGTCGCGTTCGGCGTTCTTCAGCCGGCTGCAGCGGAATACATCGATGTTGGATGCCCCTTCGAGGCAGCCATCCATAAAGGTATCCAGGCACAGACAGTAGCCGGTCATGCGTTCCGGGTGGTCGGCAAGGTA
>JBGQJX010000316.1:0-5191 GCA_041499255.1 Ktedonobacteraceae bacterium
ACCGAATTTGCGCCGTTTCCGGCAGCGGAGCTGTCATTCCAGACGGCTATTGATGCTGCCCTTGAAGATGCCAGGAACTACCTAAAGAGTATTACTAATATGAGCAGTCTGAGCGCTGTACATACAGAGACAGAAGTGATTTTGGGCCAACCTGCCCCCACTATTCTCTTTGTTGTGGAGGCGAAACATATAGATCTCATTGTGATGAGCAGCCACGGTTACACGGGTATGAAACGCCGGGTTATGGGCAGCATCGCTGAACAAGTCGCGCATCATGCTCCTGCCCCAGTGCTCCTGTTGCGTGAAGAGGGACCTGCGTTTGTTCACACACCTGCGCATGAAGGTATCTTGCGTGCGCTTATCCCTCTTGATGGTTCGGAACGAGCAAAAGCAGTGATTGTCCCTGCTGCCCAGCTCGTTGCGGCTCTGGCGGCCCCCGGGCTCGGCGCACTCCATTTCGCACAAGTAGTGATCCTGCCTGTTGCTGAAGAGGTCAGCCAGAGCGAACGAGAATCCATTGTGTACACTGCAAGAGAGTACCTGAGTGCCACCATAGAAGACGTCCGCCAGGGGCGGGTCGGCAGCCCGGTCGCAGAGCTTCAGCTTGCATTGACCTGGTCCGTTACCGTCGATGATGATATCGTGGCGGGTATCGCCCGGGTAGCTGAGGAGGGCGAGGAGGTGGAGGGAAGAGGGGTTCTTGGAAAATCGGATGTGATAGCGATAGCGACACATGGGTATGGTAGGTTGCAACAATGGTCCATGGGAAGTATTACTGAGCATCTCCTGAAGGTCACCAGGCTGCCGTTGTTGATCGTGCGGCCGCCAGAGATGATAGAGAGTCGCGCCTAGCTGGCGTCTGCAGCGATGAAAAGGTAGGGAATTAGATCTACTTGATGCACAAGAATTATTACGAGGGAAACCCGGAGAGGAGGGCGAAGCTTTATGACCAGGAAGCTGTTAGATCAGGAGTTGCAAGGACTCGAAGCTCAGATAAGACGATTGGGCTCCATGGTTGAGCATGCATTAGCACAGGCGCTTGAAGCATTGGAAATAGGTGATCATGTCAAGGCAGGTGCAGTGATTGAAGGGGATACAGCAATCGACGACTTGCACAAGGCGATCGAGGAGCATACCTTTCGCACATTGACCTTGCAACAGCCGCTCGCTGGACACGATTTGCGCTACCTTGCTTCGCTCGTGCCGATAGCAATAGATCTTGAACGCATCGGCGATGAGGCGGAGGCTATTGCACGGAACGTACTACATATGACGCCCTCTCATTCTGGAGAGGTAAGCGAGACGGAGGCTCCAGCGCAGAAGATCCAGGAAGAGAGCAGTCCCAGCGCATCCAGAGGAGATCAATTCAGCCAGGCGTCGATCACGCAGGGTGTCTTTGAGCTTGGCCAGAAGGTGCGGTCCGTATTAGGAGAGACGATACAGGCGTTTGTGATGCGTGATGCTGAAGCCGCACGGCACCTATGGGAGGGGGATATGGCGATAGATAGAGATGCCAATGCGGTTCGCCTTGATCTGTTGGCGATGCTCGAAGGTGCCCATGCTATACCTGCTCTTCAGCATGATCCCTTAATATTGCAGCGTACGAACGACCTGCTGTGGATCGCTCACGAGTTAGAGCGTGTTGCCGACCATTGCACCAATATCTGCGAACGGGTCGTTTTTATCGCTCTAGGAGAGACCGACATGCATCCAATGCCAGAGCAAAAGCCGGGGACTTTTCGAAGCTGATATAAAAGGAACAGGGTGAATTTGACCGGCTTTGGACCTGGTACAATCACGATAAGGCATAGAAAGCTGTAATTTCATCTAGCTCTTGCTGCCAAAGCGCATTGCTTGCGTCACTAGGCATTCGCCAATCCCCGCGCGGGGAGAGCGCCACTGAACCGACTTTCGGGCCGTCGGGCATCGCAGAACGTTTGAACTGGTAGGCAAAAAAACGCTGGTAAAACACCCGCATCCAGCGCAGGATCTCTTCGTGCGTATACGCCGAATCGAACGCATGGTTGGCGAGAAAGAAGACTTTGCGAGGGGAAAATGAATAGCGCACGGCATAGAACAGGAAAAAGTCATGCAGGATATAGGGACCGATAGTGGCCTCCGTTTCCTGGAGCAGCTTCTCACCTTCACCGGTCGGCAGCAATTCGGGGGTAATAGGCGTGGCACAGATATCCCGCAGCACATTTGCAGTTTCACCACTAAACAGGCTATCAGCGCACCATTCGATGAGATAGCGCACGAGTGTTTTCGGAACGCCTGCATTCACGTGGTACATTGACATTTGATCAGCATTGTAGGTGCACCACCCCAGTGCAAGCTCGGACAGGTCTCCGGTTCCAACCATCAAACCGCCAATCTGATTGGCAATATCCATCAATATCTGTGTTCGCTCCCTTGCCTGTGCGTTCTCGAACGTCACATCAGAGACGTGTTCATCATGCCCTATATCACGCAAATGTTGCCGGACAGCTTCGCGAATGGAGATTTGCCGCAGGGTGACGCCGAGCAGATTTGCCAACTGCTCGGCATTGGTGCGCGTGCGTTTAGTGGTGCCGAAACCCGGCATAGTCACTGCCACGATGCCACTGTGCGGTAAGGCCAGGATGTCGAAAGCCTGTTTAGTGACTAAGAGGGCGAGCGTGGAATCTGGCCCTCCGGATAGGCCTAACGTGACATGGGTGACGCCGGTGTGTTTGAGTCGCCTGGCAAGCCCGGTCGATTGGATGCGAAAAATCTCCTGGCAATGCGTTGCCCTTTGCGAGAGGTCTGAAGGGACGAAAGGCGTCTGCGAGAGGCCGGGGCGTAGTAACGATGCCTGTGACGATGAGAATGCCGGAACAGTACATGAAATCTTCCTGAAGGAGTGATTTGGAAGAGCAGATGAGAAACTGCTGTTCTTCAATCGCTCATGGATAAGGCGCTGCACATCAATATCTGCCACCGCCATTTGCGTTGAGAATTGAAAACGCTCTGTTTCTGCTAAAACGATCCCGTTCTCAGCGATCAAAGATTGCCCGGAGAAGACGACGTCGGTCGTCGACTCTCCTGGTCCCGCTCCAGCATAAAGGTATGCTGCGAGGCACCGCGCAGACTGTTGCTTGACTAACTCTCGTCGATAATCTGATTTGCCGAGTACCTCATCACTGGCCGAGATGTTCAAGAGCAGGGTAGCGCCGGCTAAGGCCATCTCGTCGCTTGGAGGTTGGACAGCCCACAAATCTTCACAGATTTCTATGCCAAAGACGCAGCCAGGGGCATTGTTCGCGTGAAAGAGCAGGTCGGACCCAAAGGGCACTTCTTTACCATCGAGGTCAATTACCTCTACAAAACACTCTCTGGCTGAGGCGAACCAGCGCTCTTCGTAGTATTCATTGGTAGTGGGTATGTATGTCTTGGGCACGATACCGAGTATGGTATTTTCGTTGATAAAAGCAGCACAGTTATAGAGCTTACCGCCAACTTCCAGCGGTAAGCCGACCACTGTTGCAACCCTGAATGTTTGTGTGGCTTCCGCGATTAACCGCAGCGCCGAACGCGCTTGATTCAACAGAAGAGACTGGTAAAATAAATCGGCACAGGTGTAACCCGTAATACAGAGTTCGGGAAACAAGACCACCTGGCATCCGCGAGAGGAGGCCTGCTCTAGAGCCTCAACGATCGCACGAACGTTGAATGATACGTCGGCAACGCGTAATTCAGGCGCGATGACAGATACACGCAGGAAACCCATCGAAGTATGAGATAGTAGATCCTTATTCACGATCATTGCTCCCAGCCTAGGTGCTTTTGTCACGATATCTTAATAAGATGAATATCATGAAGAAAGGGATAGTGTTCTATCGACTATCCCTTTCCCTTAATTTTTTAAGCACGATATGTATATTATATATTCCGTGCAGTTCCCTGGCAAATCCTCAATATTGTGTGTTGTCTGTGAGAGAAAGTGGGCATATTGTGACAACTTTATGAGATGCTTCTGGTATCTTGTATTATTAGGAGGCGAGTATTATTCTTTCTTCGACCTCTTGCGGGGGGAAGTATGCAATAGGACTGAGGGGTGCGATTGAAAGGCGAATAGGTTGATCAGTTATAGTACAGGCATTTCTCACAAACAACCGATGAAGAGGTTTGTGATTTGCTTGAACAAGCCAGGAAGAATTTTACATAAAGTTGGAGGTAGTATGAAACACGATGAATTCATTGGGCAGGTGCAGCACCGCGCCCGCCTTAGCTCTCGTGGTGAGGCCGAGAAAGCGACTCGTGCCACACTTGAGACATTGGCCGAACGCCTCTCCGGCGGAGAGGCAAAAGACCTCGCTTCACAGCTACCATCGGAGATAGGCGAACATCTTAGAGGCGCGTGGTCATCAATAGGCGAACGCTTCTCGCTGGATGAGTTCTTCCAGCGTGTGAGTCTCCGTGAGGGCGTCGATCTTCCACAAGCTGTCTTTCATGCGAGAGCCGTGATCGAAGTGCTGGGTGAGGCCGTCTCGAAGGGCGAGATGGACGATGTTCGCGCCCAACTTCCTGCTGAGTTTGATCGACTGTTCGCAGCGGGTAGTGAAGGGCACATGCCGGCAGCTGAGTAAAGAGAGAAAAAATGCTTCTGTTTGCCTTTCCTGACTATGCGTACATGGGGAGCGAGCTTGCTGCTTTAAGCGGGATAAGGGTGGGTCAATTTTCTGTTGACCGTTTCCCTAACCAGGAGCTACATGCAACGCTTCAGACCGATGTGGCGAGCGAGGATTGTGTCATCCTGGGCTCAATTGCTCCACCCGATGAACAACTCCTCTCCGCCCTGCTGTTAAGCCATACTTTGAAAAAAGAGGGGGCTCACCACATCATTGCCCTTATACCGTATCTCGCCTATGCGCGCGATGATAAATGGAAAGAGCGGAAGAGTCTAGCGACTGCATGGGTAGGGGCATTACTCAAGGCCTCGGGTGTCGATGAAGCGATAACCGTGGATGTTCACAGCACGGAGGCGCAGGACTTATTCCCACTACCGCTGGTATCGCTTTCCCCGGCAAACATATTCGCTCAAGAGATGGCGAGGCTCTCTCTGCTCAATGCGACTATTGTCGCTCCTGACGAGGGAGCGAGGGATCGCTGTCAAGCAGTTGCAAAAGCGGCAGGCATGACGGGAGAGATTGCGTATCTCGTGAAAAGAAGG
>JBGQJX010000317.1:0-5189 GCA_041499255.1 Ktedonobacteraceae bacterium
GAAAGTCAGCCGGTGGACATGAGGCCAGTCGCCTGGCGATCGAAACGGTCGCCGATGTTCTAGTACCGCTATTTTCGCCTTCCTCCCAGGGCTCGCTCTCCGTCCATAGCAGGGGCGATGCCTCGCGCTCGCCCTCCGTCTCTCTCTCTCGCCTTCCTCCTCCGCCTGATGCGATGATAGAGCAGCGGCTTAGAGAAAGCGTTCGACAGGCGAATCAGGTGATTTACCATTGCAATGCCGATTACGAAACCACCATGGCAAGCACCTTAACCGCGGCCATGGTCTACAGGCGCCGTCTCTACATCGCTAGTGTTGGAGATAGCCGAGCTTATCACTACAATGACCAAAATGGTTTGCGCCGCTTAACCACCGATCATACCCTGGCAGCGAACCTGGTAGAAGCTGGCCTTCTCCAGCCTGATGAAGTGAATAGCAGCCCGAAAAGCAAGCAGCATTATCGCTATCTTGGGCAGAAAGACCATATACCCGTCGACCTTGTCCAATCTGAAGTCGCTGTGGGCGATCTGATTCTGCTCTGCACTGACGGCCTCTGGCGCATGCTTCCGGATAATCGTCTGGAGGAACTAATGGCAGAGGACCGTGCTGCTGATCCTCAAAAGTTGGCGCGATCGCTGGTGGATGCTGCCAACCTGGCAGGTGGTGAAGGAAATATCAGCGCCATTGTGATACGTGTTCAATAAGGCGGGAAAGTGATCACTCCGCTGTTAACAGCCAGCAGCGCAATATCTCAGCGACGCTCCAGGCCTGTGCAAAGCATCCCGCGGGTGTAAAGGGGGGTTCTGGCTCCGCTACCTCACTGATCGTTCCCAAACATGTCTTCCATAAGTGTTCTATCATCGGCTGCAGCAGCAGGCGTACAGCTTTGCGGTCATTATGTATACGCAGGTGAACATCAATATAAGGTCCAATCAACCATTGCCAGACGGTGCCTTGATGATACGCTTCATCTCGTTCCTGACGGCTTCCGTTAAAATGTGGACGATACGCCGGGTCACCAGGGCTTAACGAACGCAGACCTGCGGGCGTGAGTAAGTGATCGGTCACATTCTGGAATATGCTCTTGACCTGCGTTTCAGAAAGCAGATCGCGGGTCAACGAGGCCGCAAACAACTGGTTGGGGCGTAGTGCAGCATCATTTTTCCCTGCTTCTCCATCAACATCGACTACATCATAGAGATATCCCCCATCCTCGTACCAGAAGCGTGCCGCAAAGTTTTGTCTTACCATAGAGCGCAGTTGACTATATTTTGTAGCATCGGTGGAGAGGCGCACAGCCCAGCTTTCCATAAAGCCGAGTGCGCTATACCAGAGAGCATTGACCTCGACAGGTTTCCCACGGCGAGGCGTAACCACCCGGTCATCAAACTTGGCATCCATCCACGTCAACTGCACCCCTGGCGCTCCTGCATGGAGCAAGCCGTCTTGCGCATCAATGCCTATTCCGTAGTTTGTTCCACGAACATGCCAATCAATGATATCGCCCAGCACAGGGAAGAGTTCTTTCAAGAGCGACCAGTCTCCCGTCGCCGCCAGGTAGGTACGAAGTGCGTCAAACATCCACAACGTCGCATCTGCCGTGTTATACTCTGGAGCTTCACCACTGTCAGGAAAACGATTTGGGATGAGCCCATTGTGGGTAAACGATGCAAAGGCTTTCAGTAGACCACGTGCCTCGCTATATCTCCCTGTGCTCAACAGTAATCCTGGCAGCGAAATCATGCTATCTCGTCCCCAGTCCGTAAACCAGGGATAACCAGCAATCACCGTTTTTCTATTGGGCGACAGGCGGATACTTGATTTGCTCGTGCTCTCATCCGCTGCCTTCTCCGGACGCGCCACGATAAACTGGTCAGCAGCTATAACCAGTCGCGCCAGGACAGGGTCTTGCTGTGAGAGATTGGTAACTGAGCGATGCGCTACCGCCAGGAGTTGTTTAATACGACGTTGATGACGGAGCAGCGCCTGGGCTACATTTTCTTCGTGCTGTGCTCCACCAAACTCGCCTGGTGACTCAGTTTCAGCGCTGAGTACCAGCGTCATACGCATGCCAGGCGCAATCTGCATGCAAAAATATCCGGGCTGGTAGACATCCTCGTGGTCGGGCAGGCCACGCTCTTTCTCTCGGCGGTGTTGCACATTCCAGTACCACACATTGGCGGGAGTAAAAGTCGCAGCTGGACCGGCGATCATCATAAGTGAGGTGGCTTCCTCATATGCGCGCACGCGACAGCGGTTCCCCTCGTTCTCTACCAGGAAATGCCAATCAGAGGAACCCAGCGTTGCGCTATGGTAGTCACGATAGAGGCAGAATGGGTATAATGTCAGCGTCAATTTGTGAGCGCTCTTCTCACCGTCTTCATCGAACGCCCCTCGCAACATATACTGCACATACGTCGTGTTCTGGCCATACTCCATCCAGACTCGCTTCTCCAGCGTCAACGTATCTCCCAGGGCATATGCAAAACAGGGAACATCACCTTCGAGCGCGACTTTCATCAGCAAGTTATGCCCTTGAGGATCGATGGTGCCATCCTGGTACTCGTTGACTCCCAGCTTGAAGCCGCGCCCGTCGGGGAAATCAACCGTCTCATCTATTTTCGTGACTAGCACAAATCTCTCGACGGGGGGACGCAGTGCCGCTACCAGGTACCCATGGTAGCTTCGTGTCGTTGCTCCCACGATTGAACCAGCGGCGTAGCCGCCTAAACCATTTGTGACCAGCCATTCGTGGTCGAGTCCTGCCTGTACATCTTTGCAAACATCCCGTCCCACATACAGATTCCAGGCATTGCTTGGAGCGCCCCGTATTTCTCTCGTTTCTGGTTCACTTGTCATAAGAAGATTTCCCCTTGAAATTATCCTGGCGTGCTCTTCCTACCAAATCTACCCTTAGGGAACGCTTCCTGCTGTATCACAAATCTAACAGGGCCGCTTTCATACGCTGCAGGGCTGTCTCAATACGCTCCTCAGGCGCGGTAAGAGATATGCGCACGTGGCCCTCACCAGCGACCCCAAAGTTTGTGCCTGGCGTCACAAAGACCCCCGTCTTATCAAAGAGCCAATTGGCAAAATCTCGCGCTGTAAAGCCTGTGGGTACCGCCGCCCAGATATAGAGTCCTGCTCCTGGCATCTGCGTGCGCATACCTATAGCGTTACAACCTGCTACTAGCATATCACGTCGACGCCGGTAAATCGCGTTACGCTGCTCTATCCACGACGCTGGCAGTTGGAGCGCCTCAATCGCCGCATACTGCACAGGCCGAAACATTCCGCTGTCAATATTACTCTTTAAACGTCCTACGGCGTCAATTAGCTCTGGGTTGCCTACAGCCATCCCTACGCGGAAACCTGCCATATTATAAGTTTTGCTCAGGGAATGTAGTTCAACCGCTACTTCGCTGGCTCCAGGAATTTGCAGAATACTCATTGGACGGAAATCCTCAAAAAAGACCTCTGCATAGGCCATGTCATGAATGATTACCAGGTTATATCTCTGCGCAAAGGCAACAGCCCGTTCAAAAAAACGGCGGTCGGCATTGGCTGTCGTCGGGTTATTTGGGTAGTTTAACCACAGGAGACGAGACTTCGCCAGGACATCCCCAGGTATCTTTTCCAGTTGAGGAAAATAGTCGTGTTCTTCCAGCAGGGGCAGCATATAGGGTTGGGCGCCAACGCTCGTGCTTGCTGTGACATACACGGGATAATATGGGTCTGGAATCAATGCTATATCTCCCGCATTGAGCACGGCGGCAGCGGCATAAGCCAGCCCCTCTTTTGAGCCAAGTAGTGGTAAAATGTCGCGTTCTGGCGTCAGGCGCACCGCGAATCGTCGCTCAAACCAGTCCGCAATGGCCTCGTGTAGCGCGCGCATCCCAAAATACTCCGGATAGCGCGTATTTTCTGGGTGTTGCAAACTTAAGCATAAACGATCAATAACTACCTGGGGAGCAGGCAAATCTGGGTCGCCCATTGATAGGCTGATAACGTCGACACCAGCCGCCCTGCGTTCCGCAATCTTCTTTTTTGCGTCAGCAAAATGATATGGTGGTAAATTTTGAATTAAGTGTGATAATTGCACGGGTATAGCTCCTTTTTTATTCCATTGTTTCCGCTTCGTACCAGTTTTTCCCTACCTTCATCTCAACCTGTATTGGTACGTCTAATTCGGCTACTCCTTCCATCATGACCTTTATCATACGTTTTACTCGTTCAAGCTCCTCGACGGCAACCTCGAAGACGAGTTCATCATGTACTTGTAATATCATTCTACTCTTTAGCTTTTTCTCATCGAGCGCGTGTTGAATGCGAATCATCGCTATCTTGATAAGATCGGCATTTCCCCCTTGTATTGGCATATTGATGGCTTCACGTTCAAGCGCCTGCCGCTCGCTAAAGGGGAGCGTTTGCATTTCAGGGAAGAAGCGCTTACGTCCATAAAGTGTGTTGACATAACCCTGGACGCGTGCCTGGTTGAGCGTGCTATCCACATAGCCCTTAATATTGGGAAAGGTCTCATGGTAACGTTTAATGAATTCGGCTGCCTCAGCATTGCTCATGCCTGTAATCTGTGCCAGGCCAAAGGCCGACTGCCCATAGAGGATCGCATATACGACCGTTTTGGCCAACCTGCGCTGATCCTTCGTCACTTCTGCTGCGGAAATGTTGAAGAGGGAGGCCGCTGTAATCATATGAATATCTTCGCCCTTATTAAATGCCTCAACCAGTCGTGGCTCATGGGTAATATGCGCTAGAATACGTAGTTCGAACTGCGAGTAATCGGCAGTGAGAAGGACATAGCTGGGGTCGGCAATGAAGGCGCGTCGTATCTGGCGCCCAACCTCTGTCCGCACAGGTATGTTTTGCAGGTTTGGGTTACTTGACGACAAACGCCCGCTGGAAGCCACAGTCTGATTAAAAGACGTATGTACCCGGCCCGTTACTGGGTCCATTACTGCCAATAAGCCGTCGACATACGTCGATTTGAGCTTGGTCAGTTGGCGATATGCTAACAAAGAATCGACCATTGGATGTTTGCCCCGTAAACTCTCGATCACATCCGCGCTCACCGAATAGCCCGTCTTAGTTTTCTTGCCAGAAGGCAGTTTCAGTTCACCAAAAAGGATCTCTCCAAGCTGCCGTGTTGAATTGATATTGAATTGGTGGCCTAC
>JBGQJX010000318.1:0-5179 GCA_041499255.1 Ktedonobacteraceae bacterium
AACGAAGAAAGCGCCACACCTTCGCGAAGTCGTTCGACCGCGCGCTGCGAACGGTAGGTCTGGAAGAAGTTGAGTATGGCGCTCAGAAACACCATGGCGATGATGAGAGAGGCATTTATGGGTTCTCCGAGGACGGCTGACGTAATACTCGCGATAAGGAGAATAATAACTAAAGGGTTGAGAAGAAAGGTGAGAAGCTGTCGAATGGCCGCTGATCGTTGCACTCCAGTTGGTTCATTGGGGCCGTAGCGGGAGAGGCGTTTTGCCGCCTCTTCACTGGTCAGGCCCTGCTCAGAAGAGTCCAATTGCTTAAAGAGCGTAGCGAGCGGGACATGTTGAGTATTGGTCTCAGCGTTTGCCTGTTCTTTTTCGGTTGAGTTGGACGACATTGTTTGCTCTAATGCTGGCTTTCGCATAATACCTCCTGATGGTTAGCTTTCAAGCAGCTCGTTATCTTCTCCCAATAAAGGTGGGGCTTTATAGAGACGAGGTGGTGTTTCTGAAAGATGCATAGGAGAACCAATAAGCTGGATGGCGCCAGCAGTGGGATGCTCACATTCCCAAACGAGTTCGCGCGCCTTGATCTGAGGATCGTGAAAGACTTGACTGACTTTATGGATAGGACCGCAGGGCACACCGGCTTTACGTAATAGCGCAAGCCATTCAGCGGTGTCTCGTTGGAGGAAATGTTCTTGAAGATTGGTAATCAGGGCGTGACGATGGCGCAAGCGTTGAGAATTGGTGACGAAACGCTCATCGGCAGCGAGGTCGTCGCGTTCCAAGGCATGGCACATGGTATCGAACAGTTCATCATTGCCACAGGCGACGATCATATGCCCGTTGCGTGTACTGAATGCCTGGTATGGCGTGATGTTGGGATGGCCGTTGCCGTAGCGCCTGGCCTCGGTGCCGGAGATGAGGTAGTTCGAGCCGACATTAGCCAGCAAGGAAACCGCGGATTCGAGGAGCGAGATATCGATATGTTGCCCCTCTCCCGTGTGATCGCGTACGCGCAGCGCCGCCAGGATAGACATGCAGGCGAACATGCCGGCGGTGATATCTGTTACAGGGGTGCCTACAGGCATAGGTGGGCCATCGACTTCTCCTGTTATCGACATCAGTCCAGACTCAGCTTGAGCGACAAGGTCGTAGCCTGGCAGCATTGCGTGTGGGCCAGTCTGGCCGTAGCCGCTGATTGAACAGTAAATCAGACCTGGATTAAGAGCGTGGAGCGTTTCATAGCCGAGACCTTTGCGTTCCAGGGTGCCGGGGCGAAAATTTTGGACTAGCACCGTTGCTTTTTTGACAAGTTCGAGGAGCTTTGCTTTGCCGTCTGGTGTGCTGAAATCGAGTGTTATGCTGCGTTTGTTGCGATTTAGCCCCAGGTAGTATGCGCTCTCGCCGCCGACAAAGGGGGGGCCATAGCTGCGAGTATCGTCACCACTCTCTGGCCGCTCTACTTTGATGACCTGCGCGCCAAGGTCGCCCAGCATCATAGCGCAATATGGTCCGGCGTAGGCCCGCGAGAGGTCAATAACTAATACATCTGAGAGTACTGCATCCATGTGAACCTCCTGAAGATTACATTCTCATTACTATTATCTATTATAGTGGTACCTTGCAGTGGTCACAGACTCGTCACGATGTACGTTAGAATGCTCTCAGGGGTATCACATACGAGCAAGAGGGAAAGTTACATAAACCCTATGTCGTGACGCAAACGTGATGTTCTGATGATATCTAGTGATGAAAATGAGACATTCTGGTTCTACTCTTTGGTTGGAGCTGTGGGATAAGTATATGAATCATTCTCGCAAGAAAGGAACAATTTAATGACAAACGTGATGAAAGCAGCAGTTGTGCACTCCTTCGGCCAACCTCTAACCATAGAGGAAGTGCCTGTTCCAACTCCTGGTCCTGGACAAGTGCTCGTGCGTGTTAAGGCCAGCGGCGTCTGCCATACCGATGTACATGCGGCTCACGGCGATTGGCCGGTGAAGCCGACATTACCCTTTATCCCTGGTCACGAGGGGGCGGGTTATGTGGCCGCCATTGGTAGTGGCGTGACCTCCTTACACGAGGGTGATCGCGTCGGCGTTCCATGGCTACATAGTGCCTGTGGTACATGTGATTATTGTCTGACAGGATGGGAGACACTCTGCCCAAATCAGCAGAATACGGGGTATTCTGTGAATGGTAGCTACGCGGAATATGTGCTTGCACCTGCCGCATATGTTGGTCATCTTCCTAAGGAATCTGGGTTCGCAGAGATTGCCCCGATACTTTGCGCAGGAGTGACAACATATAAAGGGCTGAAGCAAACGGAAGTCCGGCCTGGAGAGTGGGTCGTCATCTCCGGTGTTGGCGGTCTGGGACATGTCGCAGTCCAGTATGCGAAGGCGATGGGGATGCATGTCGCGGCAGTGGATGTTGCTGATGACAAGCTGGCGCTGGCGCGTTCTCTTGGTGCTGAGGTGACTGCCAATGCAGCAACTGAAGACCCGGTGGAGAAGATACAACGTGAAATTAATGGCGCTCATGGCGTTCTGATCACGGCAGTTTCGCCCGCGGCTTTCAATCAAGGTCTGGGTATGCTGCGACGGGGTGGGACATGCGCGCTGGTGGGGCTTCCTCCTGGAAATTTCCCTGCCCCTATTTTCGACATTGTGTTAAAGGGCCTGACGGTTCGCGGCTCAATTGTTGGTACTCGTAAGGATCTCCAGGAGGCTCTGGAGTTTGCCGCGGAGGGAAAAGTCAAAGCCACTATTGAGTTACAACCAATGGAGGCCATCAACACCGTTTTCAGCAGGATGCTGGCAGGCCAGGTACAAGGACGAGTCGTGATGCAAATTGATTGAAATTGGCCGATGTATTCCGGAGGGAATACATCGGCACCTTCGAAAGCTTATGAGAAAATCAACGCGGGTTAGACCACTTGCGGCATTTTGTGTTGGGCAGCAGCGACGGCCTCTGCTGGATATTCGAAATCCTGTAGTTTACCAGAGAAATAGGCCTCGTAGGCGGCCATATCGAAGTGGCCATGGCCGGAGAGGTTGAAGAGAATCACGCGCTCCTGGCCTGCTTCTTTGGCTTCGAGGGCTTCGTCGATCACGGCACGGATGGCGTGTCCGGCCTCTGGCGCGGGGATGATGCCTTCCGCACGCGCGAACTGGACAGCGGCATCGAAGACGCTGATCTGGTGGTATGCCTGTGCCTCAAGAATGCCCGTGTCGTGGAGCAGCGAGACCAACGGAGACATGCCGTGATAGCGTAAGCCGCCTGCATGGATGCCTGGGGGCATAAAGTCGTGACCGAGGGTATGCATTTTGACCAGCGGCGTCATGCCAACAGTATCGCCAAAGTCGTAGGCATAGATGCCTTTGGTCAGACTGGGACAGGCCATTGGCTCGGCGGCGAGGAAGCGGGTTTTGAGCCCCTTTTTACGGGCTTCACCGATAAAGGGGAAAATCAGGCCGGACATATTGCTGCCCCCACCCGCGCAGCCAATCACTACGTCCGGGTAATCGTCTGCCAGCGCCATTTGCTTGAGAGCCTCTTCGCCAATGATGGTCTGATGCAACAGAACGTGGTTGAGCACGCTGCCGAGGGAGTACTTGATGGTTCCACTGCTGGTGGCGGCGACCTCTACCGCTTCACTGATGGCGATACCAAGACTACCCTGGTTATCCGGGTCTTTGGCCAGGATGCTGCGCCCGGCGTTGGTGAGATTGCTAGGGCTGGCATGGATGATGCCGCCATAGGTCTCCATCATATTGCGGCGATATGGTTTCTGCTGGTAGCTGATTTTGACCATGAAGATTTCGATTTCTACGCCGAAGAAGGCACCCGCCAGCGCCAAAGCTGATCCCCATTGCCCGGCTCCCGTCTCGGTTGATATCTTCTTGACGCCCTCTTGCTTATTATAGTAAACCTGTGCTACTGCTGTATTTAACTTGTGACTACCAACAGGGCTGACGCCTTCATATTTGTAATATATGCGCGCAGGAGTATCGAGGGCCTTTTCAAATCTGCGGGCGCGGTAAAGCGGACTGGGGCGCCACTGCATATAAATTTGACGGATCGGGTCTGGGATTTCGATGTATGGCTCGGCGCTCACTTCCTGCATAATCAACGCCATCGGGAAGAGTGGAGCAAGGTCGTCGGGTGTGACGGGTTGTTTCGTGCCTGGATGCAGGACTGGTTCCGGCGGTCTGGGAAGATCTGGGACGATGTTGTACCAGGCACGAGGCATTTCGTCTTCGCTCAAAAGATATTTGGTGTGAAGCTTGTCTACCATGGTTTGCTCCTTTCATGGCTTGAGAAAAATATGTCGAAGGTGACAACTCCCCATGTCTAAAGACAAGGGGCTTCTCAGGAAACGCGGCACCCATCGGTGTACGTTGACTCCTGAAGGCCATGCCCTGGCCTTGCACGTTGAAGAATATTCTGAGCGGCATTGACATCACGGTCTGCCACATAGCCACAGAAAGGACAGATATGGGTACGCACAGACAGAGATTTCTGCACGATCTCACCACATTTGAAGCACTTCTGCGATGTGAAGCGCGGGTTCACTCGTATCACTGCGTGCCCAGCTCTTTCAGCCTTGTCACTCAGGATGTCGAGGAATGCGCCCCAGCTGGCATCACTGATGCTCTTTGCCAGGGAATGGTTCTGTACCATGTTGAGAATTTGAAGCTTCTCAACGGCGATGACTTGGTACTGTTCGGTGTACTGGTTGGCCATCTTATACTGAAAATCCCGCCGTTGACGTGCAATCTTGAGATGCGTTTGTGCAGTACTCTTGGCAGCTTTACGGCGGCGGTGACTCCCCTTCTGACGTCTGCACAGCGTTCGTTGCTTGCGTCTCAAGGTTTTCTGCGAGGTGCGATAGAAACGCGGGTTCTCAACGGTGTTCCCCTCACTATCAGTCAAAAAGGACTTGAGGCCAACGTCAATACCAATGTCAGGATGCTCGCACTCACCTGGATCGTGCTCGATTTGTGGCTCCGTCTCACACACGATGAGGGCATACCAATGTCCATCCGCACGGTGTACCAGGTGAACCGTCTTGGGCGTACCCTCTAGCGGGCGGTGCATCTTGATCTTGAGGGATTTCCCGATCTTGGCAGGCACATGCAGATGCTTGTTATCCGCATCCAGCCACCCATCGCGGCTG
>JBGQJX010000319.1:0-5178 GCA_041499255.1 Ktedonobacteraceae bacterium
CTGTTCCTTATTCACGTACAGTCTGTACTCAAATGTTTTCATGTTCTCTACTATAATGCACTAGAAAATGTATGTCAACAGATTAGACCGCCTGCGGGCGGGCGGCAATTCACTCACCTGCTTGAGAGCAGTGGCCCTCTTGCCGCATTTTTGGTAGAACAATAGTTGTTGAAAAATTCGGGTTGAACAAATAGCCCATTGCTGCTATACTACCTCATACCGAACTGGATGAGCGAATTGCAGCACAATCTTTTATCCTGGACCGAAACAACCACTGGTATTGGGAGCATTGGTGGTCTACGAGAGGGCGGTTCACTGTAATAGCCTGGTAGTATAGACCACTTCTGTATAGAAACTCAGGAGGAATACAAGGTTCTATGAAGGTTTATAGGGCGGAACAGATTCGCAACGTGGTGTTGATTTCCCACGTTGGAGCCGGTAAAACATCTCTGGTAGATGCGGCACTCTATGATAGCGGTGCCGTCACCCGGCAAGGCAAGGTAGATGAAGGTAGCTCAATCTCCGACTACGATCCTGATGAATTGAAACGGCGCATGTCGCTGAATGCAAAGGTGCTACCCGTTGAATGGAAGAATCACAAGATCAACTTCATTGATACTCCCGGCTATGCTGACTTTGTAGGTGAAGTGAAAGCAGGTCTGCGGGTAGCCGATGCTGCTCTTGTTGTAGTAACAGCAGAAAAAGGGGTTGAGGTCGGTACCGAACTCACATGGCAATACGCCGACGAGCGCAACTTACCCCGCATTGTGCTTGTTAATAAACTTGATCGAGAAAACACCTCGTTCGATACAGCGCTCAAATCGCTTCGGGATCATTTTGGCGTCAAAGTTGTCCCTCTTCAAATACCAATTGGCGAACAATCGGGTTTCAGGGGGGTTGTGGATCTCGTCTCCCAAAAAGGCTTTACCTTCGAAGGCGGCAACAAATTACAGGAAGTCGCCATACCAGCTGAATTAAAAGAGAGCATCAGCAGCTATCGTGAGCAATTGATCGAATCTGCGGTCGAGAGCGACGACGATATCATGGAAAAGTTCCTGGAAGGTGAAGAACTGAGCGACGAGGAAATCTTGTCCGTTGTCAAAAAAGGCACGCGCAGCGGTCAATTGATACCTGTGTTATGTAGCTCAAGCAGCAAAAATATTGGCGTGCAAACCTTGCTCGACGCTATCGTCGATTACTTACCCAGCGCCGCCGATACCTTGCCAGAAGATGCCAAAGCCTTTGGCAATACTCTTTCCATGTTCATCTTCAAAACAGCCGCGGCACAGGTTGGCACCATTTCTTACTTCCGCGTCTACAGCGGAACCCTCAAATCAGACACGCATGTCTTTAATGCCCAGACAAAGACTGATGAACGTATCGGCCAGTTGACCACACCTCGCGGCAAAATGCAGGAGCCGGCCACCGAGATACCAGCAGGCGATATCGGAGCAGTGGCGAAACTCACTAACACACACACTGGCGATACACTCGTCGGCAATAAAGAAGTCACAACAGCCCTTGATCCGATTAATTTCCCCGAACCCTGCTTCACCGTAGCAGTCTTTCCCAGGAGCCAGGCTGATCTTGATAAAATGGGCAACGCTCTCAACCGCGTCATTGAGGAGGACCGCACGCTGCGCGTTACTCGTGATCCCGTGACAGCTGAAGTATTACTGTCTGGTATGGGGGAATCACATCTCCAGATTGTCATCGAAGGTATCAAACGCAAATACGGTGTTGACCTGGAGGCGCGTGACCAGCGCATCTCTTACCGTGAGACAATACGCAAAAAGGCGCGGGCAAACGGTCGCCATAAGAGACAAAGCGGTGGACATGGACAATTTGGCGATGTCTGGCTGGAAATTGAGCCTCTGCCAATGGGATCCGAGGAGACTTTTGTCTTTGAAGATAAGATTGTCGGCGGCGTCGTGCCTGGACAGTATATCCCCGGTGTTGAAAAAGGGGTGCGCGAATCACTGAAGCGCGGCTTCATTTCAGGCAATCCTATGCTTTACGTCAAAGTTGCACTGGTGGACGGGAAATATCACCCTGTAGACTCCTCAGCACAATCATTCGAAGTTGCGGCTTCGCTTGGCATGCAAGAAGCTGTGCCTATGGCCAGTCCAACAATCCTGGAACCAGTGATGACTGTCACAATTACAGTCCCAGAAAGCAATATGGGTGATGTGATGAGCGATATCAATACAAAGCGTGGACGCGTTCTCGGTATGTCCCCCATAGGCAATGGCATGCAACAAATCACAGCTAACGTGCCACAGGCCGAAATGCTTCACTACGCAACTGACCTACGCTCAATTACACAGGGTCGCGGTTCCTTCAAAATGGAGTTCTACCAGTATGAAGAGGTTCCTGCCAATGTACAGCAGGAAATCACCGCACATCATAAGAAGATGCAGGAAGCTAAAAAGTAACCATCACCAAAAAGGCGTTCCTTCTCGCTGTCGAGAAGGAACGCCTTTTTGGTTTTCAAAAATCATCAAGTCCCCTTTGAGGTCATTTCATGCATTTTATTCACCACGTGATACAGAACAATTAATTGTGTGAGCGCCAGGGGATCACTTTGACAGAGCAGGTTCCCAACGTAGAAAAGACCCAACTGGCTAAGACGGTCGGGACGCAGGTGGCTGGCGTTATCCATGTGTGCCCAGATTACATCTTCCAGGTCACAGGCCTTCTGATGGCTAATGTTGCCATCAATCTCCAGCACATCCCGCAACTTCCCAGCATACTCCTGTTCAAGCAGTCGTAATGCTGGCCTATCTCCATTCTTCGAGGCCTCAAGCACATCACTCAAATCGACTTTCGGAGCATCTTTCGCCTCAATAAGTCGCACATCCAGGTGAGCTAAATCGCGAGTACGATAGTAGAGGCTCCCTCGCAAGAAGCGAATGATGATATCGGCAAATCGCTTTTGGGGCTGAATATAGAGACGACTATCGCGACGGCGGATCGCCATCTGCTGGCGTACTTGCTCGACAGTATAGCCACGTAAAGTACTATCGCGCATAATTTTCCACTGCTGTAGCAATGCAGTTTCTGGGTCAAGATAGATATGAACGTGAGCCAGCTTTCGCAACTCTTCGGTGTAAAGAGGGTGCAGTCCATGTACAATAATGATGTCAGCGGGTTGAAACTCTATTGGTTCGGCGAATATTCCAGTTTTATGGTCGTAGACAGGTTTGACGATAGACTCACCATGCGCCAGGAGACGTATGTGCTCGGTCATCAAGGTGATATTATTGGCGTCAGGATGCAGAGCAGTGATACCACTACGCAGGCGAGCAGCCCGGTCAAATGTATGATAATCATCCAGACAGATATGTGTAACACGTTCCTGTCCGAAGACTCGCACCATCCCATCGGTCAGAGTCGTTTTCCCCGATCCGCTATCACCACAGACCGCGACAATAAGAGGGCGTTGCATTCTTGTAAGACTTCCTATCAACTAAAGCTTCAGCAAATGCGCACTATGTCGCTTTAATTTGCTGCCTGCATGCAGTGCTTCTGACGACACTGTCCGAATGCAATGCTTTTTCACAGAAGAGTGGTGAGCCCTTCTGCAAGCCTCTGCTTTCAAAGCAGGGGTTCATGACCTTTCTGCATATTCGCTCAAAAGCAAAGAGCATTTGGGAATTCAACCCCCTACTCGCCGCTTGCTTCTATCAGGAATACATTTGTATTAGTATAGCAGAGACAGGTTTCCTAGACCATAGCCTTGTTTGCTATGATATTGTTCACCAGGAAACAACTTTTCAGGAAGTGCTAAAAAGAGTACAATGTGAGAGGACGAAACGTTTGACTAGCAGGTGGGAGAAGAAATTTGTTAAAGCACCCATTCCTTGAACAACTACAGCAACAACCCTTACTCTGCGATGGAGCCATGGGATCCCTATTATATGCCCGTGGGGTAACCTACGAACAGTGTTTTGATGAACTCAACCTGGCTCAACCCGAACTTATTCAAAATATACATAGTGAATATATTAACGCTGGTGCGCAGATCATTGAAACCAACACTTTTGGCGCAAACCGCGCTAAACTCGAAGCTTTTAACCTTGGGAATCGTGTGCGCGCGATCAATATGCAGGGAGTACGCCTGGCACGTGAGGCACGCGAGATATCTGGCAAGCCCGTTTTTGTGGCGGGAGCCGTCGGACCGAGCGACCGCCCGCTGCAAGCACCCGATGAGCAACGGCTGAGTGAATTGCGCCATATCTTCCGCGAACAAATCGAGGCTTTGCAAGAGGGTGGAGCGGACCTGCTCATTTTGGAGACGTTCTCCAACCTCCCAGAACTGCGCCAGGCTGTGCTTGCAGCGCAAGAAGTCGGTGGTTTACCTATTGTTGCACAGATGAGCTTTTATGAGGACGGCCATACACTCTCCGGACAATCAGCAGCCAGAGTGGCGGCAGTTCTCAACGACCTGGGCGTCGATGTGATGGGCGCCAATTGCAGCGTTGGACCTGCCGCTACACTTGATGTTTTGCAAGAAATGGTTGCAGCCGTTATACCCCTCAGTGATCAGAACATTACGGGTCCCTTTCTGTTCTCAGCACAACCCAATGCAGGCTTACCAGCGCGTATCGGTAATCGCTTCTTCTATATGGCTACTCCAGATTATTTTGCAGATTATGCTCTGCGTTTCGCCGGTGCTGGTGTCCAACTCATCGGGGGCTGTTGCGGCACCACGCCACGACATATTGCCGCGATGCGTAAGTCACTCGACGAGCACTACGGAGTATCTACCCGGCACTCCAACGCTTCCTCAACGGAGGCTGAAGTTACAAGACCTGTTGAGATTACTTCAGTCAAATCCCCCATTATGGGACTGATCGAAGAGGAGGTTCTGTTACCTCAGCAAGGTAGCACGACACGACTACAAGAAAAATTGGCTGCTCGCGAGTTTGTCGTGAGCGTAGAGCTTGATCCACCCAAGGGTTTAAACCCATCAAAGATCATGGAGGGAGCAGCATTGCTGCAAAAAGCCGGGGTTGACTGTATCAACATCGCCGATAGCCCGATGGCGCGCGTGCGCATGGGTTGTATAGCCCTTGCGCGCTTGATTCAGGATCATCTTGGCATAGAGACAATCATTCACTTTACCACACGCGATCGCAATTTGATGGCGCTCCAGTCCGAACTATTGGGCGCCCA
>JBGQJX010000320.1:0-5168 GCA_041499255.1 Ktedonobacteraceae bacterium
CATGAAGCATAGTTGCAACGATGAAACACGATGTTTCATCGTTGCAACTATGCTCTACTGCATGTTTCAAATTTGAAACATGCAGTAGAGCATAGTTGCAACGATGAAACATCGTGTTTCATCGTTGCAACTATGCTTCATGGAACGCGGAGTGATCTTGCTTCTCTCGGATTTGTTTGCATGAATTTTCATAACAGGAGTATATGGATTAAGTGGCTTGAGAAAAGGATTGATGCGCTTGAATTTGCTTCTATTATGTTTCTATTTGCCGACTTTGGCATGGTAATTGCTGTATAGAAACGCAGGATGTCTTTTCAGGGTATGTCATGGTTGCGTGCGATCTTTGAAAGGAGATATTAAAGGAGAATAATATGAAGAAGCTCATCAACAAACCCGAAGATGTTGTGAAAGAAGCTCTCGCGGGTATGCAGGCACTCCATCCAGAACTCCTACGTGTGGATTTCGAAAACCAGATTATCGTTCGCGCCGACGCACCTGTACAGGGAAAAGTGGGCGTCATCTCTGGCGGTGGCAGTGGACACGAGCCGATGCACGGGGGCTTTGTTGGTCGTGGTATGCTCGATGCTGCCTGTCCAGGAGCTGTTTTTACTTCACCGGTGCCCGATCAGATGCTTGCCGCGACGCACGCCGTCAATGGCGGAGCAGGTGTACTGCATATTGTGAAAAATTACACTGGTGACGTCCTCAACTTTGAAATGGCTGCTGAACTGGCTGCTGCCGATGGTATCGAGGTGGCAAGTGTTGTCACTAATGACGATGTCGCAGTGCAAGACAGTCTCTATACCGCGGGACGGCGTGGTGTCGGAGTCACTGTACTGCTGGAAAAAATCGTGGGGGGATTTGCGGAAACAGGTGCTCCGTTAGATCTGGTAGCTGCGCTGGCGCGCAAAGTCAACGATCAAGGCCGCAGTATGGGTATGGCTCTGACATCCTGCACCGTCCCGGCAGCGGGTAAGCCAACCTTCGAACTAGGTGATGACGAGATGGAGATCGGTATCGGTATTCACGGTGAGCCAGGTCGTCGTCGCGCCAAGCTTGCTCCGGCGGCTGAGATTACCGAAATGCTGGCAAACCCTGTTATCGAAGATCTCGGCCTGAAGGCTGGCGAGCGTGTACTGGCCTTCGTCAATGGCATGGGTGGTACCCCGCTTATCGAGCTCTATGTTGTAGCTAATGAGCTTGCCAAAATACTGCGCGGCAGGGATATCACCATCGCGCGTTCGCTGATTGGAAGCTACATTACTTCGCTTGAGATGGCTGGTTGTTCAATCACCCTGTTACGTCTGGATGATGAACTGACC
Source organism: Ktedonobacteraceae bacterium (assembly GCA_041499255.1). Classification (GTDB taxonomy): domain Bacteria; phylum Chloroflexota; class Ktedonobacteria; order Ktedonobacterales; family Ktedonobacteraceae; genus UBA11361. Next base: position 1,323 of record JBGQJX010000320.1, read on the forward strand.
CGTTATTGGGATGCTCCTGTGCATACCGCTGCACTACGCTGGGGGGTGTGACGACCCTGTGTGGGTGAGGAGAGTACCGGTGTTTGTCATAATAGTGTTCTTGAAAAGCCCGTAGTACAATGAGATAAGCAGGGCAGAGGACGCCAGCCTGGATGGGCGCTTGTATCCAGTACCTGAGTGGGATACGCGCCCATACAGCTTTACGAAATTCTTTAAGTGGAAACGGCAAAGCTGCCACTACTACGAATCAAGGACACTATATAGGCGAATGCGGAATTCGTCGCCCAACGGAATGTGGAGGAGAACATGCCGATTACAACTGAAGACACTTTGCGCTGGTTGCAGCAATTGGCGCATGTTTTGCATGAAAATCGCGACTATCTCACGCAACTTGACTCTGATATTGGCGACGCGGACCACGGTATCAACATGGATCGTGGCTTTAAGGCTGTCATTGAAAAGCTACCAGGAGTAGCGAGCATGGATATCGGCTCAATGCTTAAGACTGTCGGTACAACACTGGTCTCGACTGTAGGAGGCGCGAGTGGTCCCTTATATGGAACAGCTTTTCTACGTGCAGGAATGGTGACTGCTGGCAAGCATGAGCTCTACGAAGCCGACGTGATTGGAATGTTCGAGGCTGCATTGGAGGGGATCAAGGCGCGTGGGAAAGCTCAGCCGGGTGAGAAGACGATGGTAGATGCACTCACGCCTGCTCTTGCAGCAGCAAAAGAGGCAGAAGCTCAGCAAAAAGATCTATCCGAATTATTGCAACGTGCCAGTGCCGCGGCTGAAGCAGGCATGAAGGCCACTATACCAATGGTAGCCACAAAAGGGCGTGCCAGTTACCTGGGTGAGCGCAGCGCTGGTCATCAGGACCCAGGAGCAACTTCAAGCTGGTTGATTCTGAAAACCTTAGCTGATGTTTATGAATAAAGGGAGACTGTATCTATGGCGGTTGGCTTAGTAATCGTATCGCACAGCGCCCGGCTAGCCGAAGGTGTTGCAGAACTTGCCGGGCAGATGGCGCAAGGAAAGGTAGCAATTGCGGCAGCAGGCGGAACTTTCGAAGGGGCATTAGGTACTTCGGTTGATAAGATCCTGGCTGCGCTGTATGAGGTCGATGGCCCAGATGGCATCGTTGTGTTACTGGACCTTGGAAGCGCGGTGATGGCAACCGAAATGGCGGTAGAGGCGTATGGGCAGGATCATCGTCATCATATTGTGATCAGCCCTGCGCCACTTGTGGAGGGGGCAGTGATAGCTGCGATTGAGGCCTCAATCGGCAATAGTTTGCAGGAAGTAGCGGAAGCCGCGGCCAGTGCATATAGTTTGCCAAAAGTACATCACACCTGAAGATAAATGGAGGGATAACCGTTGTGCCAGTGGTAGAAACGACCGTCGTCATTACGAACAAAGTAGGCCTTCATGCCCGTCCCGCCAGTATGTTCGTGCAAATAGCCGCTCGATTTCAGTCGCAAGTTCAAGTAATGCATGGTGAAAAGAAAGCCAACGCGAAGAGTATTATGGGCGTGCTCAAGCTCGGCGCAATGCCAGGTGACACCCTCATGTTACGCGCCGAGGGAGAGGATGCGGAAAACGCGGTGAATGCACTTGCGGAGCTTATAGATCGTAAATTTAACGAAGAGGAGTGAAGCTAGCGATGTCTGGCCCTGAGGCTCTTTCTCCATCTCCTATGGTGGTGCTTGCTATTTCTCCAGGTGTCGCTATTGGTCCGGCGCGTGTATACGAGCTACCAGGAAAAATGGCGAGATCGGGACACAATGACAGGATAACAGCGGAGCAGGTTGCGGCTGAGAGGCAGCAATTACACACAGCTCTTGAGGCCGCTGTAGCTGAATTACAAACGTTGAGAGAACGTATAACCAGGAAAGTGGGGCGCAACGAAGCAGATATTTTCGAGGCTCAACAACTCATGTTGCAGGATCCAGAACTGCTGGAAGAAATAGAGACGCTGATTACACAGCAACATTTCTCCGCAGTAGCGGCTTTACAGCAAGCAGCAGAACACCAGGCAGGTGAGTTGGAGGCCCTAAAAAGCGAAGTGTTTGCTGCTCGCGCCGCGGATATTCGTGATGCTGCGTCTCGCGTTATTCGTCATCTCGTGGGAAATAACCAGGCTGCCGCAGAAGATACCGGTGTGGCAGAATTTCCTATAGTCATTGTTGCTTATGATCTTACGCCTTCGGATACAGCCAATTTAGATCCAAGGACGATCCTTGGTGTCTGTACTGTGGTTGGTGGCCCTACCACGCATGCAGCGATTCTTGCGCGTGCCCTGGAAATTCCCGCTGTTTCAGGTCTTGACCCTCAAGTACTGAGCTTACTACGCGATGGTCAACAGATAGCTATAGATGGGACGCACGGATTGTTCTACCGCGCACCGGATGTGCAACAGCAATGCGAGTTATTTGCCAGTATGCTGCGTCAACAAGAGGACCGGGCTGCGCGACATAAACAAGACATGGCTCACTGGCGCGATCTTCCTGGTTCAACCGCTGATGGCCGCGCTGTTCAGGTCTTTGCCAATGTAGGAGATAAAGAAAGTGCACGAGCCGCTGGTGAAGCAGGTGCGGAGGGCATAGGTCTCTTACGAACCGAATTTCTCTTTGGGGGTCGCGCTGTTTTTCCCGATGAGCAAGAGCAATTTGAGAGCTACACTGCCCTCTTCCAGGCTTTTGCGGAGGCTTCGCCCTTGGGCAAAACGATCGTGGCTCGCACACTGGACGCGGGTGCTGATAAACCTTTCCCCGCTCTCGAACCCTTCATTGGCGCGCTTAATGAAGCTAATCCTGCGCTAGGGCTGCGGGGTGCGCGTATTCATCTTGTACACCAGGATTTATTGCGCCAGCAGTTACGCGCCTTGCTGCGTGCCGCTGCCCTGACGGGCATACAACTGGATATTATGTTCCCCATGATTGCAACCCTCGAAGAAGTACGTCGTTTGCGCGCGGTGTTTGCTGCTGTCAGGGAGGAACTGCAAGTTGAAGGAGTATCAACTGGGCCGCAAACGCATATTGGTATCATGATAGAGACACCAGCCGCAGCGATCATGGCCGATGTGCTGGCCCGTGAAGTAGACTTCTTCAGTATTGGAGCGAACGATCTCTTTCAATATACTATGGCCGCTGATCGCACGAACAATCGAGTAATGGGCATGTTCGGGGCGCTAGAGCCGTCGGTCTGGCGTTTGATTGACCGCGTTGTGCAGGCAGGCGAGGCACATGGTAAGCCAGTAGCCCTCTGCGGAGAGCTAGCGGCGGATCCGCGCATTGCTCCCCTATTAGCCGGCCTGGGGGTACGTGAACTGAGCATGAGTCCCTCTGCGATTTTGCCTGTCAAAGCTGTTTTGCATGAGCGGACGCTAGAATATTGGCAAGGGCTGGCCAGGCAATTACTGAAAGGTGAGACGGCGGAGGAGATGCAGACTGTACTGCTAAGTATAAGTGAAAGATAGATCGAGAATTGGTCACTCCCAGATGGCCTAGAAGCAGGGGGAGAGGAATACTGCTTCTAGCCATCTTTATGCACGCTAAAGTATGAATCTGTTTTAGGAAACAGGGTGCAGTCTACCACTTTCCACGTCATAGATAAAACCGCTGATGCCTATGCTCTTTGGAATGAGGGGCGACTCTCTCAGGAAAGTGACATCGTCGCGAACGGATTGCTCCAGATTCTTAAAAGGAAGAAAGTCAATGTGGTCGGCATCGGCATGTAATTCCTGCTTCACCTTTTTGCGCAGGTCCTCATTGCTAAAAGTGAGCATACCGTAATCGGTGTGATGAATGACCACAATTTCTGTAGTGCCGAGCAATTGCTCTGAAA
>JBGQJX010000321.1:0-5149 GCA_041499255.1 Ktedonobacteraceae bacterium
CTCCCTGGTGTGGTTTTCAGATTTTTCTTAGATTATAGCAGAGAGAGCGGCCTCGCGGTTGCCAGCGAACATTGACATTTGACCGCTCATGCCGTTAGAATGTAAGCAAGCCAGTAGCTATAGTTGATGCTAGCAAAGGACATATTACCGCCGATGCCATTACCAGGTGACAACACAGCGGATATCGTCACATCTACAACACCGCCGGCAGTGTATGTAGATAAGCTTAGCTTTCGCTACCGTTCCCCGGACTATGAACCTGAATCTCGACGTAAAGCGGCAACGCCTGCTGTAACTCCTCTCGAAGAACCCCTCGCGATCGAAGATATTTCTTTTTCCCTGCCCGCCGGTGAGTTGATGTTGATCGCTGGCCCCAGCGGTTGTGGGAAAAGCACGCTCCTCAAATGCCTCAATGGGCTTATTCCTAACAGCTATCATGGCGCGCTGAGCGGTGAGATACAGCTTGGCGGCCGCCCAATCAAAGGATTGACGCTGCGTGACCTGGCGCAACAGGTGGGTACTATGCTGCAAGACCCTGATAAGCAGATCGTTGCCAGCACGGTTGAACAAGAGATTGCCTTTGGCATGGAGAACTTGAACACGCCGCGCGAAGAGATGCAGGAACGTATTGATGAGGTGTTACAGCTATTGCGCCTGGAAGAGTACAAGGGACAGGAGACATTTGCCCTCTCGGGAGGGCAACGCCAACAGATAGCAGCCGCAGGTATCCTGGTAATGAAGCCTTCCATTTATTTATTCGATGAGCCATTTGCCAATCTTGATGCTCGCGCAGTGGATAAGTTGGAGGAACTGATTACCGGCTTGCGCACCAAAGGGCACACTGTCATCATTGTTGAACACCGCGTCGAAGAAGCATTGCGACTGAAACCTGACAAGGTGCTGCTCATGAAGGACGGGCAGCAGGTTTTCTTTGGCAATACCCAGAACTTCATGAAGATTGCCGACCCGACACAGGTCAAACTACCCATAGAGTCTACGCTGCGTATCGTTAATGACCCGGCGGAGGTACGCGGGCTGCTCGTCAGGCCAATTACAACCGGGGCTGGCAGCAGAGACGGGACGGGGAAACCAATCCTGGTGTTTGAGAACGTACATTATCGCTATCATGCATACTCGGAAGAAATTTTGCACGGGATTTCCTGCCAGGTCCGGCGGGGAGAGACCATTGCACTGCTCGGGCCGAATGGCTCTGGCAAGACGACGATGGTGAAGCAGGCGCTTGGCCTGCTGCGACCGACCAGTGGCTCGGTCACACTTTACGGTGAAGATACGCGGCATTTAAGCGTCGCACAACTAGCGTCACGTATCGGGTATGTTTTCCAGAGTCCCAGCGCCATGCTTTTTGCGTCAACGGTGCGCAAGGAAGTGAGTTTCGGGCCGGAGAATCTACGCTTCCCGGCTGATCGCCTCAAAGCCGCTGTGAGTCAGGCAGAGGAAGCTTTGAATGTAGCGACATTTGAGGAGCGTTCTCCCTTCTCACTCAGTTTTGGCCAACAGAAACGAGTATCTATTGCCTCGGTGCTTGCTATGCAGGGGAAGATTTTGCTGCTGGATGAACCGACTGCCGGGCAGGATTACCGCTCGTATAATTCGTTTATGGAATACCTGCGTAGTTTGCCTGAACTGGATGCTTTGCTCTTCATCACGCATGACCTTGACCTGGCGCTGCGTTTCACACAACGTATTTTGCTCTTGAAAGAAGGCAATGTGGTAGCAGATGGCCCACCCTTAGAGGTACTTGCCGACCCGGCATTACTGGATTCATGCAATCTGCGCCCTACTTCATTGCTGCATTTTCTACTCTCTGAACGTAACGCTGTAGCGTAAGCACATGTAAGTCAAGAAAGGAGGCTTGTTACTTTCCTGTTCATTTCTCTATTCGTTGGTTAAATGTCAGAAAGGACTTCCCAACATGGCAGTAACAGAAGAACGCTCCCCAGCAAAAATATGGGGTATTGGTGTACGCCAGATCGTTTACATGGCCCTTGGCGCCGCGCTCTATGGTGGATTGAGTTGGGTTACGAATATCATTCAACTGCCCAGCGCCGGTAACGTGTCGTTTCGTCCAGCAATCGTCATTCCTTTATTCTTCGGGGCAGTCTTTGGTCCCTGGGTTGGCCTCATAACCGGAGGGCTTGGCAACTTCCTCGGTGACTATATCTCCGGTTACGGTGTCTACTGGAACTGGGATGTCGGTAATGGGTTGATCGGCTTTGTCGCGGGCCTGGCCATGCTCCTCACGTGGGGACGCTACAACAACGCGCGAAATATTATCGTCGCAGAAATATTTGCGGCGGTTGGCGTCGTCGTAGGTATCGGCTTTGCTGCTTACAACGACATCTGGATTTCAAAGATGAGCTTTTCGACTGCGACTATTGGTGAATTACTGCCCGCAGCGGGTTCCGACCTCATCAATGGCCTGATCTTGCTGCCTATCTTACTCGTTGCCTATAATGCAGCGATGAGACGTTATGGACGTGGGTAGCGCTTATGCTTGAGGATTGAGGAGCAGGAAAGGATGTTCTTTGCTGCTTCTCATCCTGCCTCCTATATCTGAGAAACATGCTATGCTGATTAATTTTCCCTATATTAAACGAGATACACCAATTCACCGGCTGGATCCGCGAGCCAAGCTGATATTGCTCATCTTGTATGGTCTGGCTGCTGCTCAGACCTCAAATTTCTGGTTTATCTTGATAGGATTCATTGGCGCAGCGTATTATTATGGTCTTGCTCGCCTCAAATGGATTGAGACGAAACGTGTGTGGTATTTTATTATCGCCCTCAATGTCATGCTCGTGGTCTTTAATTATTTCCTCTCCGCTGGTTCAGTGGTACAGGGTGTAGATCTGACCCATCAACATATACTTTTTAGCATCCCTTTTCTTGGCTTCAGTAATAAAGCACCTTTCCTTGTGCCGACACCCCTTATTTTTAGTGTCGAGAGCATCACGTTTATGATTACGCAGGGCCTGCGCAACTTCGCCATTGTTTTTCTGGCGATACCCATTCCCTTCACTACCAATCCCGGGCATATGGGCATATCCTTCAAAGGCATGGGCGTGCCTGACAAATTCTCCTATGCCATCGATCTTTCGTTCCGTTTTCTACCTACAGTGACACGTGACTTTGGCACAACACTCGACGCTCAGCGCGCTCGCGGCTTTGAGATTGATAAGCTGCGCGGTGGAATATTTAGCAAAATCGCGAAACTCGCGCCAATGGTTGTCCCGGTGGTGATTGGCTCTGTCGTGGGGGCAGAAGATATTATCAACGCAATGGAGTTGCGCTGCTTTGGCGTAGGCAAACGCTCCTGGCTGGTGGTGTTACACGCTCGGCTAATAGACCGTGTAGTGATTACGCTCACCATTGCCGGATTTCTCGCTGTTACTCTGCTTAATATCCTGGGAAATTTCTATATCACGGGCTTTTTGCATGTTTTGCACATCCAGGGCATCCCACAGTTTTTGTTCCCATGATATTCCACTTATTACAACGATGTAGCCCACCAACAAAACGAGGAGGATGCTCATGGCGGCAGTCTGCCTCCACGATAAAGAGGAAATTGCAGCGTTCCTGCGCAGGAATACCTTCCTCCATCTCTATGAAATTGGAGACCTGGACGACTTCTTCTGGCAATTCACCACCTGGTATGCCTTAAAGGAGCAGCAGAGAATTTCCCAGGTAGCTTTATTTTACACTGCGCCGCAGGTGCCTGTGTTGCTGGGTATCTGCGAGGAGCCGGCTGATACGATGAGAGCATTGCTCTCAGCCATCAAGCACCTGCTACCCACGCGGTTCTATGCTCACTTCAGTGGAGATCTCGTAACCGTCTTTGCGGATGATTACTATAGCGAATCTCATGGCCTGCATTACAAAATGGCCCTGGTCGACAAGGCGCGCCTGGAACCAATTGATGACTCCAGGGTCGAGCCATTGACCGCGGCACATTTGCATGAGCTAGAGGCGTTGTACAGCGCCAGCTATCCGGGGAACTGGTTTGACCCACGCATGCTGGAAACAGGTTGCTATTATGGCATCCGCCGGGGCGCTTCACTCGTTTGCGTGGCCGGCATCCATGTCTATTCGCCGCGTTACAAGGTAGCAGTGCTGGGCAATGTGACGACGCATCCCGATTTCAGAGGGAGAGGACTGGGCACGGCAGCCTGCGCTAGATTGTGCAAAGAGTTACTGCGAGAGGTCGAGCATATCGGGCTGAATGTCAAAGCTGATAACGCGGCAGCGATAGCCAGCTATGAGAAATTAGGTTTTCAACGCATCGCGGTATACGAAGAATATTCATTGGAGCTAAAAAGGATACGATAAGCGCCCTTCTAAAAAAGGGTAAGCAAAAGGAGCAAAGCCGGTGACGAGACATTATGGCAGCCAGAGCATGATTGCCCCCCTGAAGACAGTGTTAGTGAAACGGCCCGAAGAGGCTTTTGCGGTCGAGGATCCCGCCGCGTGGCACTATACCGCGCGCCCAGACCTGGCGATGGCGCGACAAGAGCATGACGCGCTGGCGGCACTGCTGCGCCAGGCGGGGGCAGAAGTAATCTACCACGATGAAGCCCAGCCCGGTCGCGCCGATGCGATCTTCGCCTTTGACCCGGCGATTATGACCGACAAGGGCGCGATTATCCTCTTGATGAGCAAGCCGCAACGGCGGGGTGAAGAGGCGGCCATGGCGCGCCGTTTTGAGTCACTGGGCGTGCCCATTCACTACACGTTGCATGGAGATGCGCGGGCTGAAGGCGGAGACCTGATGTGGCTCGATCACGATACGCTGGCAGTGGGACAGGGCTTTCGCACCAATGCCGGGGGATTGCGACAACTGCGCGAGGCGCTGGCGGCAATAGGCGCGTCAGTGCTGCCGGTGGAAATGCCGTACTACACGGGGCCGGAGGCCTGTCTGCACCTGCTCTCGCTGATGAGTATCGTCGATGACAGGCTGGCAGTGGTCTATCCTCCTTTGACGGCAGTGCCGTTCTGGCAGGAGTTGAAACGGCGCGACTTCCGATTGATCGAGGTGCCCGAAGAAGAGTTTGCGACGATGGGGCCGAACGTGCTGGCCCTTGCTCCTGGAAAGTGCCTCATGCTTGAAGGCAATCCAATCACACAAAGGAAG
>JBGQJX010000322.1:0-5124 GCA_041499255.1 Ktedonobacteraceae bacterium
CGGTAGGAATGAGAGCGCGGAAGAACATGTCTCCACCTCTGGTGATTGGGTCGCGATCAGAGAACAGTACAAACGCGGGCTTATTCCATTTCGACAGTACCTCCCGCGCCCGTCGCATCCCCGCAGACCCAGGATCATCAGGCGTAATGGGTACAAGCAAAGGAAAAACCATTGCCCCAGCTTTGTACGTTACATCTGGAAAGGGGCTTTCGTAAGCGGCGATTACTTCTGGTGCAATCTTATCACCGTGAGCGATCCCTAAAGTGATCACCTGCCCAACGGGAAGATCAGGTACACTTTCTGCAAACTGCCGCCACCGCATAAAGCCCTTACTCATCGGCTCATCGCCTGTTGGAAGGCCGGTATTCATTATGACAAGGCGCGCGAAACGATCTGGCATTTCGCTGGCGACGCGCAACCCAATCAGTCCCCCCCAATCCTGTACGACGAGGGTAATCTGCTCAAGCGATAAAGCCTGGATAAAACCGGCCAGGGTTTCACAGTGCATTTGAAACGAATACTCAGAACGCTCTGTGTACTTATCCGACCGGCCAAAACCGATAAAATCCATGGCAATGACCCGGTGTTTTTGCGAGAGTATGGGAAGCATTTTGCGGTAAAGGTATGACCAGGATGGTTCGCCATGCAGGCAAAGAATGACTTCGCCTTTCCCCTCGTCCACGTAGTGAATGCGCATCCCATTCACTTCAACATAGTTTGGCTGAAAGGGGAAGCCAGGCAAGTCACGAAAGCGCTCCTCCGGCGTGCGAATGACAGACATAATCATGCCCTCCATAAATCGTATGATTATGACAGGTGTTTGCTCTCGAAAACACCTGCCATCACTGACACTTTTCTCAATATCTGCTACAATGGACGCATGAAACAAACGATGCTCTTGAAGCTTACACCTACATCTGAACAGCACCAAGCCTTGCTTGACACGATGCACGCCTTTAATGCAGCTTGCAATTATGTGGCAGGCGTGGCCTTTGTCGAAAAGACGGCCAATAAATTTGCGTTGCAAAAACTTGTGTATGGCGAACTTCGTACTACCTATAAGCTCGCTGCTCAATTGGCTATACGGGCTATCAGCAAAGCCAGTGAAGCCTATAAGCGAGATAAGAGCATCCAACCCATATTCAAGCCAGAGGGGGCTATTGTCTATGATGAGCGTGTCATGGGCTTTAAAGGCTTGCTCTCCGTCTCGCTGTTGACGCTCTCTGGCCGAGTGCTCGTGCCCTTCCAAGTGGGAGCTTATCAGCAAGCTCGGCTCGAGAGTATCAAGGGGCAAGCCGATCTCCTCTACCGCAAAGGAACCTTCTATCTGGCCGTGACGCTTGATTTTGCTGAACCTGTACCCGCTGCTCCTGATGGAACGCTCGGTATTGATCTCGGTATCATCAACCTGGCTACTGACTCTGAAGGGGAAACCTTTAGCGGTGATCAGGTTGAGCAGGTTCGTAGACGGCATCAGGCCTTGCGAGAGCGTTTGCAAAAATGTGGCACAAAGAGCGCAAAACGCCATCTCAAGAAACTCTCTGGCAAAGAACGCCGGTTCAGGAAAAACACCAATCATGTGATCTCCAAACGCATTGTTCAGAAAGCCAAACAGCAACACCAATCTCTCGCCATTGAAGAGTTAAGGCACATCCGTACTCGTACGGAACGCACGGTTAGACACTCTCAGCGTGCAAGGCAGAGCAGTTGGGCGTTTGGACAATTGCGTCAATTCCTCTCGTACAAAGCGGTTCTTGCTGGCGTGCCATTGCACGTAGTTGACCCGCGCAACACGTCGCGTACATGTAGCGAGTGTGGTTACTGCGCCAAAGAGAACCGCAAGAGTCAGGCTGTTTTCTGTTGTCAAGCTTGCGGTCATACCGATAACGCTGATCGGAACGCCGCTCTCAATATCTCAAGGGCATCGGTCATGGTGCCTACTGTTTCGTCCGGTAGTCAATCTGGATGCCATCAGATCGGCGTGTAAAGACAGGAACAAGCTCCTGGCTTCAGCCATGGGGTTCATGACGGAAGTGCGGCATTACCTCTTCAGCCATCATCGTCTGATTCTTGAGGACAAGGTAATCAGGGATTTCACCAACATGGCCGCCTGTGACCAGCATACCGGCGTGCAGCACGTCGGTCAGGTAAGCGAGTTTTTCGACGACGGTATCCACGCTGCCCGCGATGACCACACCGGTATCCACCAATTCTTTGAAGGGGGCTCTTTGGCCAAAGGCTCCACTTTCAAGCATCCCTCTGAGACTTCGCACGCTCATATAGCCAGGCGGAACAAAGAATTCAGGGCGAACCTTGAGGGCTTTGTTGAAGAGCCACATGACATATTTTTCCCCTTCCTTCATAGCTATATCATCGCTCTCAGCCACGATACAGGGAACACAGAAGGCCAGTTGCTCCGGCTGCGCTTCGTAGCCATATTTCTCCTCGGCAAGGCGGCGGTACATGTCATAAGCACGCTTGCGCTGGTCCATTGGCATGAAAACCGTCATATAGGGATATTTATGCCTGGCAGCAAAATCGATGGTCTCGGTGCTGGCAGTGCCGGGCAACCAGATAGGCGGGTGAGGCTGCTGTATAGGACGAGGCCAGATATTGACGTAGCGATAGTTATAATGTTCGCCCTCGAAAGCGAAAGGGCCGGGGCGCGTCCAGGCCTGGATAATCAGGTCGTGGGCCTCGTCCATACGTTCACGGCTAACGGTGGGATTGACGTTATAGCTGAAATATTCCATGCCCGTGCCGCGCACAAAGCCGGAGATAATGCGTCCGCCGCTGACCACATCAAGCATAGCAATCTCTTCGGCCACCCGCAACGGGTCATCATGCAGCGGCAGCGCATTGCCGACAATCCCGATTTTTGCCCGCTTTATCCTCTGGGTCAGGACGGCAGCCATGATATTTGGGGAAGGCATGGTGCCATAAGCATTCTGATGATGCTCATTGACAATGACGCTATCCCAACCCAATTTATCGGCTCGCTCCATCTCATCAAAGTAACGGTTATATAACTTATGGCCCTTGACCGGGTCATAGATCGAATTGGGGAGTGTTACCCAGGCGGAGTCGTACTTTTCATCATAATCCGCGGGCAGGTAGGGCCAGGGCATCAGGTGGAAGTAGTGGAATTGCAGCTTATTCATGATAGGTTAATCCTCTCCTTGCTCAAGAAATTCGCAGATTGTCCTGGCCCATTCCTCGTGTTTCTCCAACATGGGCATTTGACCTGTGCCTTCTAATTTAACCAGTCGAGAGTTGGCGATCTGCCGGTGGAACGTATCGCCATATACCGGGGGAATCAAACGATCACTTGCTCCCCAGATCACCAGGGTGGGACACTTGATGCTGGTTAAGCGTCGTTCCAATTTCGGATCATAGCTGGGATTCCAGGCCAGCGAAGCGAGGGTAGTACGCTCTTTATATTGCGCGAGCAGGTAATCTACATTAAATTCGGCAGGCATCAGAGGCATTGCCGCCATAGGATTATCAAAACAGGCAGCGATCAACTCCTGGACATTCATAGCGAAGATATCGGCGATGGGTGAACCCTTCACCCGGATACCGGCTGCATTTGAGAGCACCAGCTTTTTAACCCGCTCTGGATACCATACAGCTATCTCTGCTGCCATCCAACCTCCAATGGCATGACCAACAAGCATGACATTGTCCAACCCGAGCTCGCCGAGCAGATCCCGGAAGAAGAGGATATAGTCGCTCATATCGCGCATCCAATCGGGCCGCTCGGTTAAACCAAAACCAGGGATATCGGGTGCGAATAGGTGAAAGTGCCGGGCGAGGGCTTGATGATAATCCAGCCACAAGTTTCCCATGTTGGTACCGTGGAGATACAGCAGAGGCGGCGCGGCAGGTGGACCAGCTTCAAACATGTGCGTGGCAATACCTTGCACGTTGACCGTACGTTCGTTTTTTTCAATGGGGGTTACGACATCTGACATCGTTGTTCATCCTTCTTGGTGGTTTTAGAGTTTGGGAACTACCAGGAATGTGCCGTGCTTATATCATAACATACACGAGTTAAAAGTCGTGCTAACATTGTGAGAAAAAACATGCAAATTGTGAACGCACTGTGAGCATACTACCATATAATTGTAGTGCTAATAGCTAGATAGTAGTGTAGTAAGTTAAGAGAAAAGCCCCGTCAAAGGGCGAGCACATCGGGCCGAAGGGCGAGCACACAGGGGGGCCGAGGGCGAGCACAAGGCATCGCCCCTACTATGCTACGGCTTCGCAAGCCGGGGCGTGCATCGTGGAAAGGGAACGTTTCTTTCCCTTCACCCGGACATTTCACGCTCTGTGTTATTCGCCAACAAAATCTACTATGGAAAGATGAGGGAAAACTATGATCCAGGAGACAATAAAACCACCCGTTGAAAAAGAAACTATCGCCCCTAAAGAACCTACGCTACGTGTTATACCTACGCCAGAAGTGGTGATAGAGATAGCCGGGGCAAGCAAGAGCTTTTTCGATAAGGTGATTGCCTGGTGGCGTGCCCTACCAAAACAAAGGCAACGCATCATTGAGATTACCGGGGCATCGGTGGCAGTTTCGTTGACAATGTCATTGATCGCGAGTTTGATAGCGCGTATCTATGCCAAAAGACGACACGCCTAGTGAGGACGTCCATGAGCAAAGTGGCTCCGCCGGGTTTCTATGCCCGGTAGAGCCACTTTGTTATATTGGCTTGCTGATTATTGGCTTCAGAGCCGGGTAGAGTGCACGATAGGTCTCATAGGCCATGGCATAGGCCGCCTGGTTCCCCGAATCTGGCAAAGTTCGCTCCACCACGCGTATGGTAGCCTCGCAGGCCTGCTGCACCGAATTGTAGACACCGCTGGCGACACCCGCTAAAAGGGCTGCGCCAAAGGTCGGTCCTTCCGTAGCGTTGGTTGTCACCAGTTCCACGCCCAGGATATCCGCGATAATTCGACGCCAGAGTACGCTCTTTGCGCCGCCGCCGGTAGCTCGCAACTGCTCCAACGGCAGACCCTGTTCTTGAATGATTGAAAAGCAGTCTTTTAAGCTAAAAGCCACGCCCTCTAAGACAGCACGTACCAGGTGACGGCGATCATGGCTGGCAGTGAGAC
>JBGQJX010000323.1:0-5117 GCA_041499255.1 Ktedonobacteraceae bacterium
GCCACCATTCATTGTCGCTTCCTCCACGTCTCCTATGGGCTGATCCGCCCAGGCGATCAAAGTGGCAGGCGCGCCCGTTACCAACAAAGGATCAGTGGCGCCACTCAATACGGGAAGCGGCACTTTCCCTCCGGTGAGATAGATTGTGCCTCTGTTTGCTATTGAATGCGCGCTGCATGATCCACCACAGAATGCACTGAAGGATCCCGCGCCCTCGAGCGCCGACAATAATGCCATGTGACGCTGGAAAGCACTTCCGGGCTGATCGTTCTGCAAGTAGGGAAAATAAGGCGCTGTCAGGCCGCCACTCTCGGCAATCTGATCGGCCAGAGACATACCACGCGGCCCGGTTGCTGCATTCAAAGGTAGATCGACCTGTAGCGTCTCCCCTGCCGCAAGATTACCAAGGCGCACAAATGTATGCGCCAGCAGCACATACACATCGCTCAGGGAGGTGCTCAGTGTATTAGTGACCGTCCCCACCAGGTGAGTATTACGCAGGCTCAAATGGGCGCTAAGATTACCTTGTAGTGGACGATCTTGCTCCAGGACCAGCGGGTGAAAGGTCCAGGGCCCCAGGTCTGCCAGCTTCATCACTGTCTCGCCTGGCGCAGTTATCATAGCTGCTGGCACGTCATCCCCGGAAAGAACTGTGTTTTTGGCCACCAGGAACTGATTAGCGATGGGTTGGGCGAGGCTTTCACCGGGAATATGCAGTGTAACAACACCCTGGTTGGGTACATAGATACCCATGTATGTTGTGACATGGGCCATTGATCCCCCCTGGTCAATCTGAATGATCGAGACGCTGTTATCGCTGAGAGATGCGCCTCTCTGGAAAAAGGCAAGGCCATACGCGAGCAGCGAAAAAATGAGGATGCTATTGAAAATGATGGGCCATCCCCAGCGAGGTCGCTTCAACTTCTTGACGATATAGTACCGCACCGGGCCAAGAATCAAAAGATAGCTGATCAGTAAAACAGCAATGATCCACGGCCCCCACAGCGTCTGCGGTGTAATAATGCTGATGACCCCAGTCCTGGTCAATAATTGCCCTGGCCCACTATTCAGAGTGGAAACCCCACTGGATATCAGTAATTTATCGCCCAGCGCCTGGAGCAGTACCGCTCTCCAGAGCGTCCCCGTGTTCTGCCAGTTGAGCAGGGGAGGACGAGCAGGATCGAAGCCAAGATAGCAAATAACTCCCTGGCCATATTCTGACCTGGTAATCAGCGGAGCTGCTCCAAAAGACAATAAAGTTTCATCATTGAAGCTTCCTTTTTGCTGACGTAATGTCGCCATGCTTGCAATAACTGGCTCCGTCAATGTATCGACGAGCGGTACCTGGCCAGGGCTTTGCACCACTGGACCGATTTTGGGCAAAAGATGTGTGCCCGCTGGCAGTTCGCCTGTGCCATTGACTACTACCGGTACAATTTCCGCAGGCAGATTACCGAGGGTGCGTTGCCAATCCTGGCCACCAACTTCAATCAAAATACCCCCACGGTTAACCCAACTTTGCAGTGCGGAGAGTTGTGCGCGACTCAGCGTGCTGCTGGTAAAGTCAGCCAGCACAATCACGTCAAAGTTATCTAGCGCGGTAGCGATGGTTGGCATAGTGCTGGCATCCAGTGAGGACGTGGTGGGAGAACTGGTCTGATTGGGTAGTGAAACACTGCGCAGGGGATCAAAATTTGCATTCAAGTCTGAGATCAAACCTACGAAAAGATCACCCGGTTTCACCTCATAGCCGCCTGTTACAGTCTGCGTGGCTACGACTTTTCCGCGCATATCGCGCAAATTTACAACAACGCCGATTGGCGTAAAGTTGCCCAGAAAATACGGCACGTAGATAGTAAACTGTTTCTGCGCCCCCTTTGCGAGCGTAACAGGCTGCTGATAACTCCAGGGTGACAGTATGCCAATGGTTGTCGAACGAGGCGGCCCCGAATATGTACTGACAGTAAGGGTGCCGGCAAAATCGACGCCACCATTGCTCATTCCAATATGCACCGGCGTCCAGTACCCGGCCCTGAACGTCGCATCAAATCCTACATCCACTTGCAAAGTCAGGCTAATAGTATTTGTGCCCACCTTTGTTGCGTCATGCGCCAGGGCTTGCAACGGGGAGAACAAAGCAGAAAATGCCAGTGCCAGGCAAGAGCCTGCCATGATTTTGAGCAGGATTCTGAGCCGCTGCCTGGCAGCATATCGTATCAGCATGGTGCAGCACCCTTCCGAGGAAGTATTTTTTTGCTATACATGTGCGTATAGGATGAATACGCTTGGAAGGGTGCAGATTTCACATACTACTGTACGATCAAAAGAAGTCTGATCCAGCTACCCAGGCATGACTCAATGGAAAGAGGACATTGAGCAATGGCATGATTTCAGCAGGAAACTGTTGCCCTGCTTGGAGCACAGCCCACGAGACGGGGCGGAAGCCAAAAATAAGTTGAGAGAACACTTGCGAGCTGAAGGTGACACGCTGTGGAGAAGAGGATGGCTTACCAATAGCCTGGATACCCGTCGGGGTAATTTCAAGAAAGCTGCTATAATCTCCAACAGTGAGCTCAAGTATGCCGGCCCAGTCCACGAGACGCGAACGCCCTCGCCAGTACTCCTGCCAAAGAGGATGCAATGATTGGAGCAATGTTGGCAGGTGAGCTGGACGCGCCATCCACCCTCCATTCGGAAAGGAGAATAGTTCGCTCCGCACAGGCACATGCTCGGCGAGAAAGTAAAAAGTCTGATCCGCAGGAGGAATGGGCCACCACAGTTCTTGAGGAGGATCTGCCTCAGCCTCAAGCAGACGTACATGCGCATTGTGTAGGGCGAGTGTCGCAGGCCAGGTATCAGCGGCCACCTCGTACGCGTACAACCTCTGTTTTCTCCGCGAGAGCATGAGATAGCCCTGCAACTCCTGCTCAGGGCTAAGAGCAACAAGAGGCTTAATATTGGTCACCTCGAACCAATTACTCAGCAAATGTTCCTGTCGTTGCAGCGTGCGAGTCGCGGCAAAACCGCCAAGGTAGGAACTGTAGTGGCGCTGGTAGCAGGCCAGGAGCACCGGAGCATCGGCAAGCGCAGCAGTGCGCACGGTGACTGCTCCAGCAGCGGGTTCTTGAAGTTGCTTCCGGGAGAGATAGTGTCGAGGAGTATCTTCAAGGACGTCGATATAGCCAAACTGCTGGTAAAAGTGCGAGAGCCCGTGCAAAAACAACAGTGCATGCTGCTGGCTCTCAGCGATTTGAATGGCATCCTGCATAAGCGCAGCCGCAATCCCTTGATGACGGTAATCCGGGTGTGTCACTACACCATTGACGCACCCGGTACGGAGCCTGGCTGGTCCCAGACACATGGTGCGTTCAAGCAGCGCGTAGCCGCCAACACACGTTTCTCCTAAAAAGGCTCCACGAAGTTGGTAGTGGTGAAAATCGGGATCAAGCGTAAAGAAGCGCTTTCGTTGCGCCGCGACCAGGTCGGTATCTTCATCAGGACGAAACACTCCTGCACTAAGACGAAAAAACTCATCCAGCTCAGCAGGCGATTCGAGCGAGCGAACCTGGAAATCAGTTGATGCTGACAGTTTATTCTTCATGCTGATCTTTCTATTTTCTCGGTAAAGAGAGGACAGAGATGTGTTAACCATCATCTCACCCAGAACGCGCCTCAAGTAGCGGTTGCAACGCTTCCCAGTTACCCTCAACCTGCACCGGCGCGTCAAAGACGCTCGTCAGAGCCAGGCTATTTTTCAAACCATGACTGGTCAAAATACCAGCAACACCACGTTCAGCCTCTTCCCCGGTAAGAAGGCCTGTAGCCATGGCACGACGTATCCCCGCCAGGGCAGCAGCGCTGGCAGCTTCACAATAAATACCCTCATACGAAGCAAGGTCTTTGAGGGCCACCAGCATCTCGGAGTCAGAGACCGCAACGGCGCCTCCTCCCGATTCCAGCATAGCCCTGAACGCGTGATAGCCACTGACTCGATGGCTAATTGGAGGAGCAACGTTTGGCTCAATCTTCTCCAACACAGCGGGGATTCCCTGCCGGTTCCTCCACGCGATCTCCAATGAAGCGGCTCCTTCAGGTTGCACAGCAAACATACGTGGGAGCGTGTCAATAAAACCCAGTTCTTTAAAAAGAAGAAAACCCTGCCAGATGCCGAAAAGGTTGGTTCCAGTTCCAGTCGGCACAAAAACGGCCGCTGGGGCCTTCCAACCCAACTGCTCGCAAATCTCAAATGCGGTTGTTTTATCCCCATCGCTCTGATATGCCTGCCAATTATGTATGAAGGACCAGCCCAGTTCCGTCTCGATTCTGTCCGCCAGGGCATACAGTTGTCCCAGGTCACCGGTAGGAGTGATTATCCTTGAACCATAGGCGCTTATCTGTATGTACTTTTCCACGCTGACAGGGGCACTTTGACCGGCAAGGCCGGCAGCGCCAAGCAAAAAAACAAGCGATGGCACGCCAGCTTTCGCTGCAACCGCCGCCATGGCCGAGCCAATATTGCCAGAGGTAAGACAGGCCAGGGCGCTCGCGCCCTGTTCGAGAGCCATACTGGCAGCTACACCAATCGGCCTGTCCTTGAACGAGCCGCTAGGGTTGGACCCCTCAACCTTCATATAGATTGATATGCCAGCATTGCTCTCCGGCAGTCGCTTCAATTGCGCCAGGCGAGTGCCGCCTGCTCCCAGATCGATGCGGAAAGCAGGGTCACCCACAGGCAGCAGTTCATGGTAACGCCACAGGCCAGCCGGGCGACGCGCCAGTTCTTCACGATCAATAAGGCTTTTGAGGGCTGCCACGTCATATTGCACGCCCAACGTTTCGTTCAGGGCGCTCTCCTGACCTGGCATCGCACAGGTGGGACAGGAACCAAGCTTTGTCAATTGGAAGTCGGTCTCGCAATAAAAGCAGTGTAGATGTGTGGCGTACATACTTCGTCCTTCATCTTTTTCTGTGATCCCTGACTTAACAAGTATACTTGTTAATAAGCACCCAATCAATAAATTACGATTTACGCCTGGCGTAAGCCAGCATTCTTTTTCTCAAACAGATTGTCAAGTGTATCAAGTGTATCATGTGTATCATGTGTATCATGTGTATCA
>JBGQJX010000324.1:0-5096 GCA_041499255.1 Ktedonobacteraceae bacterium
CATGCTGAGCGTAGCGAAGCATCTCTCGGCACGGCGCGACAGACCCTTCGCTGCGCTCAGGGTGACAGTGTTGGGGCCGATTTCACCATCCAGATTATTTTGTGAAACTTCATAATCGGCCCCTACAGTTTCTCGAAGGGATGGTATGGTGGTCAATTTACCTGTTCGCTGTCGGAGACGGGGATTAATACGGGGATGAAACCTTCTCCTGGGCGGTAGTCTGGCGATTGGTGGCGGAAGTAGGTGTTGTAGAGTTGGGCGTAATGGCCTCCTTGTGCTATCAGAGCGTCGTGGTTGCCTTCTTCGACTATTTCTCCCCGGCTGAGGACAATGATGCGGTTGGCGTGGCGGATGGTGGAGAGACGATGGGCGATGATAATGGCGGTGCGGTTTTCCAGTACGAGGTCAAGCCCTTCCTGTATCTGTGCTTCGGTGAGTGGGTCAACGCTGGCCGTGGCTTCATCAAGGACAACGATAGACGGGTCCTGGAGCAAGACGCGTGCCAGCGCTACCAACTGTCGTTGACCCATAGAAAGCGCTTTGCCCTCTTCTCCCACCTCGGTAGCAAGGCCGTCCGGTAGAGCTTCAAGCCAGTCACCCCAGCCAATATATTGGGCTACATCGGATACTTCTTCGTCCGAGGCCTCAGGCCGCGCATAGCGAATGTTGTCGGCCACTGTGCCGGAAAAAAGGAATGGCACCTGCGGCACAACGCCCAACTGGCGATGATACGCTTGCAAATCAAAGGAGCGGATATCGTGTCCATCGATGAGGAGCTCGCCGCCCTGGAATTCATAGAAACGCGCGACGAGTTTGCCCAGACTTGATTTGCCCGCGCCGGTATGTCCAACCAGCGCAACTGTCTCACCTGCATTGATGGTGAGGTTAAAGCCTGCTAAGACGGTCTGCTGTTCCGTGTATTGGAAGAACATATCCTTGAACTCGATGCGCCCTTTTAAGCGCGGCACCGGCTGGTGGTCGATCTGTCGTACACGTGGTTCGGCGTCGATCAGGGCGAAGACACGCTCGCTGGCGGAAAGTCCCAGCTGGAACTGGCT
This sequence comes from Ktedonobacteraceae bacterium, assembly GCA_041499255.1. GTDB lineage: Bacteria > Chloroflexota > Ktedonobacteria > Ktedonobacterales > Ktedonobacteraceae > UBA11361. The sequence continues at coordinate 1,059 of JBGQJX010000324.1, forward strand.
CCAGAACGAGGCAATACTGGTCAGAGGAAACCAGAGTATGCCGATACTTTGCACAAAGAGGAACCATTCGCCAGCCGAGATAGTGCCGTTCAGGACGTTCAGTCCGCCAAAGTAGATTACAATTGTCGTGCCAACATTGGCTACCAGGAACAGCAAAGGAAAGATGCCATTGTAGACGAAGCCTGAGCGCACATTCACATGGTACGATTGCTGGTTGACCTTCTTGAACGCGTCGTACATGTTCTGTTCCTGGCGGAAGTTTTTAGCCACGGTGATACCGCTGATAGCCTCCTGTACGTTGGCGTTGACGCGTGCCATGGATCTCTGAGAGCGCTGTGTAGTGCGCCGCGCGATCCAGCGAAAGCCGAGGGCGATGGCAACAATGGCTGGCGTGATAGTCAGCGCCAGTAAGGCCAGCGTGGCGTTGATATAGAACAGCACTCCCGCGATAAGAAAGAATAACAGTAACTGGCTCAAGAGATTGAGGGTGAGCGTTACAACAGTGGCGAATTTTTCTGTATCAGATGTCACGCGGCTGACAATTTTCCCCGATGGATACTCGTCATAAAAAGACATATCACGCGCGACGATGGCCGCAAAGGCATCCTGCTGTAAGGCTAGCACGACATTGCCTACTGAGCGAGCCGTGTAGCGCTGGCGTAGGAAGTTAAACGTCCATGAAAGTAACCCCGTGACCAGGATGGTAACGACCAGCAAGACTATCAACTGGGCAGAATTCGTGGCTGTCAGTATGTCGAGACTGCGCGCGATCAAGAGCGGAAAGGCGGTATCCATCAGCGATGTGAGCACGACGAGAAGCGCGACTAAGAGCATCAACTTCAATTGTGGCCGGAAGTAACCGATGATGCGTGCGATCAACTGGCGATCGTCATACTTCCGGTCATATGTTTCTTCATCCAGGCCATCCATGATAAAGCCCATATAGTATCTCCTTTGAAGGAACTGGCAGGTTGATAAGGCTGCAACACTTATATGATTGCCTATGTAGCATCTTGCTGCGTAGTTTAATCGTTGAGCTGAGGTACCTCTTCCAGTAGTTTACGTGTTGCTTGTACGAGCTTCACTGTTGCTTGTACGAGCTTCGCCGATGTTTGACGGTGAACGAAAATGCGGCGGTACAATTCGCAACGATCAATCAATTCACTGTGGGTGCCTTGATCGATCAGCTCGCCTTTGCGCAGCACGAGTATTTTGTCGGCCCAGCGTATCTGTGAGAGGCGGTGGGTAATGAGTAAGGTGGTGCGACCCTGTAAAACGCGGCGGATGGCTTTTTGTATCTCATCTTCTGTGGCGCTGTCGATAGCGCTGGTCGAGTCGTCTAAGATGAGGATGCGCGGGTTGGTGAGCAGGGCGCGCGCGATAGCAATGCGCTGGCGTTGTCCCCCTGAGAGGGTGACGCCGCGTTCCCCGATTACCGTCTCGTAGCCATCCCTAAAGTTCAAGATAAAATCATGGGCCTGGGCATCCTGAGCTGCCTGTTCGATGGCTGGCTGGTCAGTATTCTGGCCGAGGCCATAGGCGATATTATCAGTGATCGAGCGAGAAAAGAGAAAGATGTCCTGCTCGATAGTGGAAATTTGGGAGCGCAGCGCATCCATGCTCCAGTCGCGCACGTCGACACCATCGATGAAGACATGACCCTCGTCGACATCATAGATGCGGTTGACGAGCTTCGTCAGTGTAGTTTTGCCCGCGCCTGTCTGTCCGACGATGGCAACAGTCTGGCCTGGTTCAGCACGGAAGGAGATATTTTTCAAAATGGGAGTGTCGCCGTAGCGAAAGGTGACATTTTCAAAGATGATCGACCCGCGCATTTCTGCGCTGTAGCCGTTCTCGTTTTCGTCAAGTTCGGTTTCTTCCTTCAGAATGGTGAGAATACGATTGGCACCCGCTATACCCAATTGGACCAGGTTAAACGACCAGATGGAGATAAACGTTGGGAAGCGAATGATGCCCATCAATCCCATGTAGGCCACCAGGCTACCAATGGAGAGCTGGTTATGCGTCACCAGGAAGAGGCCATGCAAGAAGGCTCCGGCGAGGGCGATACCGAGAAAGAGAGGCGGCAGATAGCGTGCCTGGATTTCTCCATTCTTAACAAAGAAGTCTCGATAGAGGCGGGCGCGCTGTTGGAACTTCTGCTGCTCCTGGGTTTCCTGGGCAGTTGCTTTGACCACCTCGATGCCAGTCACCGTCTCTGTCAACACGGCGTTCATCTTCCCAAATTGATCGCGCAACTTATCGGAAACTGGTTGAAGTTGGCGCGAGTAATGGCGCAAGGTAATGATGAATACGACGGTATACAGAAGGGGCGCAAGCAGCAGTTGGGGGTTGAGAAGGCCGATAAAGGTCAAGGTGATGAAAAGGCTGGTGAACGAATCGACAATTGAGTCAACCCCGGGCACGATCATATCGCTCAATTGAGTCATATCATTGGCAGCGCGAGCCATAATATCACCAACGCGCTGGCGATTGTGGAAGGTCTGGCTTTTGCCCAGCAGGTTGATGTACAATTCGTCGCGCGCGTCGGTAGCCAGGCGTTTCCCCAATATCTCGGTTGAGAGACGCGCTGAAAGGTCAACAACACCACCCAGGAGGACGACGCCGAGGATGGTGAGCGCTGTGCGAAATAGCTGGCTTGCACCATATGTTCCTTGCAATACAGCATTGAAGGCTATGCCGGTAAAGATGGGGACTGATGCATAGAGCGTATTGGTGATAATCGATGCTAGCAAGAAACTGGCGATGAATGGTTTATTGCGTAACAGGTGCGAGATGATCCAGCGTGCGGGGTTTTTTCGGTTGTAATGATATTCATTGGCGATAGTAAATTCTCTTTTTGACAAGCAAGCACCTCCGACAGAGCGATGGGTATCTGTCTTGTATGACGAATCTCTGTACGTTCTCTTGTGTTCAGTTATTCTACCACGTTGGTGTATGAAATAGTTGTGGGTTTGCGAGCTTTTTTAAGGAAGGGTGTGAGGGCCGATAAATCGGCGGTGGGCGCGATAAATCGGCCCCTACAGCTCGTTGGCTTACAGCTATTTTGTACATTCTAAGTGTTGTATAATACCTGACAGATTACCAATCTTATTATGAAGCGAGGAGATGGAAGTATATGGCTGAGGCAAGGCAGGAATTTCCTATAGAGGGGCAATTGCGGAAAGATATCCAGGAAGCGCAGCGGGCGCGTGATCAACTGCGGCTGGATACGTTGCGCATGGCACTGGGGTCTATACATAATCTTGAGGTGGCGCGAACTGATCGAAAGAACCCAGAGTTTGGTCAGCCGTTAACGGAGGCTGATTGTTTGCGGGTATTAGAGCAGGAAGTGAAGAAGCGGCAGCAGGCGATACCGTTCTACAAGCAGGGTGGGCGCAACGAGTTAGCCGAAAAAGAACAACGTGAGTCGGATATATTGCAGGCGTATCTGCAAGCCTCTCAAATGAGCGACGATGACCTGCGGGCTGTGGTGGCCAGGTTGATTGATGAACACGGCAGGGAATTCAAACGCGTCATGCCGCTGGCGGCGAAGGAGACCAAAGGACGTGCTAATGGCGCTCGCGTACAGCAGGTAGTCAAAGAGATGACGCAATAATATGATAGAAGCTCAGGGATACCTTTTAGAAAGATCATACAGGGCGGAATGAACATCTACAATACCTTGACAAGACGGGTTGAAGAGATTGTGCCTATAGAAGAGGGCAAGATCAAGATATACTCCTGCGGCCCCACCGTCTACCGCTATATCCATATTGGCAATTTGCGCACGTTTACTATGGCCGATTGGCTGCGCCGTACATTTGAATATCGAGGATTGCAGGTACTACACGTCAAGAATATCACAGATGTCGGTCATATGCGGCAGGAGATGCTGGATCAGGGAGAGGATAAGTTAGTGGCGCAGGCGCGCAAAGAGGGGAAAACATCGCAGCAGATCGCGCAGTTCTACACTCAAGCATTCCATGACGACGAGACCAAACTGAATATATTGCCGGCGCATATTTTTCCACGAGC
>JBGQJX010000325.1:0-5096 GCA_041499255.1 Ktedonobacteraceae bacterium
ATGGCACAGCTCGGGAAAAATGGCTGGCAGATGATCGGCATTGCTGATCCCGGCAGTGTTGGAGGATATGACAATACCACGCTGTACTTCGCAAGACCCCTGGCGTCCCTGCCCGCTCCAACCACGGATATTACTGAGCAGCGGTTGGTAGGGAAGGAAATTGAACGGCCTTGAAATTCATCAAAAGAACTGGCTGTTCGCGGTTTTGCCGCGAACAGCCAGTTCTACATTTCATTTCCTACTAAGTCCAGCGTACCATGTTTCGCTATGCAGATCTTGTCGGCATTTCAGCAGGCATAAGCCTCAATATACACCCTGTCTCCAGGATAGATGCGATATTTAGCCCGAATGTTCGCAACTTCAGCCGCGTTCGCGAAAGCACGTTGCGTACGGGTCTCATCTCCTGGTCCCAAGTCCCGATCTCAAGCGCATTTTGTAGACGTTGGCGACAGCGAGCAACAATCATCTCAGTGATATTGCCATTATAGAAACTCGCGTACAGCACTTCGTAGGGACAATAATAAGGGTATGAGTCGAGCATAGGAAGCAGAATGCTCAATTCGCTGGCAGTAAACTGCTGTTGCGCTACTAACTGAGGAACCTCGCCACCTGAGGAGATATACGAGAGGGTACCCAGTTGAATATTCAAGGCCAATGTATGACCGGCTGGTAGCGCGTCTTGTAAAGAAAAATGTCGTATACTTTCTGTATTCTGTTCGAGGTTGTTGCGAGAATTTTTCTCTTCACAATAAGCTACTACTTGCATGGCAGTCTCCTTATTCCTATGCTCTGGTGTGCTCTTGTGCAACGTTTATACCATTAAAGTCTTTTATCCATCGCCGCAACGCCGCTAGCGTTTCTACTTACAGTCAGCAGCGATGCAAGGAGGAAGGTTGTCTTGTTGATAAAGGTAACTCATCGTACAGGAAACGATCCTGCATAAATTATCACCGGAAAGCATATACATAAGGAAGAACTTATGTTATCATTTTCTTTAACATCTATATCATTTTTTCATCTGAGCAGAAGGAATGAGGATGGAAACACCAAAGACTGCCCCTCAACCTCGGTTGCGGCTTTCTGAAGAACGCACTCAACGCAAGTGGTCACAACAAGAAGTTGCTGATCGCATCGGCACTACCTATGTCAACATCAGCCGTTGGGAACGCGGCATTACCAGGCCAAATCCATACTTTCGCCGTAAACTTTGCACGCTTTTCGGGAAGAGTGAAGCAGCGTTAGGCCTTGGAGTGGGCGAGGAAAGACCGCGGGAGGATGGAGTAAATAAAGAGAGTAGAGACACCAGCCTTTCCACTCCATCAGACGGTGCCACGCCCATCGAGACCGTTACTGGAAATAGATTACTTGATCATGCCATCCCTCTTGAGCCAGCTATACGTTTAGTGGGACGCGAGAACGAACTCGGCCAGATCAAAAAACGGCTTTTTAACGGTGGCAGCGTGGCATTGACGGCCCTTAATGGTTTGCCAGGTGTGGGCAAGACGGCATTGTCTATCACGCTGGCACACGATCCTGAAATACGGGCGCATTTCCGCGATGGCATTCTCTGGGCCGGCTTAGGACCGCACTCGAACATTTTAGGACAATTAAGTCGCTGGGGCACGCTCCTGGGTGTATCAACAACCGAAATGGCAGATACAAGCAGCATCGTGGAATGGGCGAAGACGCTGCGTGCCGTTATCGGCTCGCGCTCCATGCTACTGGTCATCGACGATGCCTGGGAGCTCGAGGATGCGATGGCGTTCAAGGTCGGTGGGCCCCACTGCGCGCACCTGGTAACCACGCGTTTTCCCAATATTGCTATACACATGACAATTGATGGAGCCACGGTAATAAAGGAATTGAACGAGATCGAAAGCATGGAGCTTTTGAGAAGGCTGGCTCCAGGTGTCGTGGATAGAGAAGTCCGGAAGGCGGTAGACCTGGTACATGCCGTCGGTGGACTGCCCCTCGCGCTGACATTGATGGGAAATTACCTGCGCAAAGAGGCTTATAGCGGGAAAACTCGCCGTATTGGCGCTGCCCTCGAACGCTTAACCATAGCCGAGGAGCGCTTACGTATTCACGAACCACACGGGCCTGTCGAGAGTCATACCAGTCTTTCGTTAGACACGCCGCTCTCATTACAATCCGTCTTCGCAGTTACTGAACAGCAACTTGGTCTGTCCGAACGCACCGCGCTCTACGCCCTCTCGGTCTTTCCGCCGAAACCGAACAGTTTCTCAGAAGAGGCAGCCCTGGCAGTAACCACACGTTCAGTAGAAACACTTGACAGACTTACAGACGCAGGCTTACTGGAGAGCGTTGGTTCTGACCGCTACACATTACACCAGACCATTGCAGACTACGCCCAACTACATTTGAAAGAGGACGCTGTGGTGCAAGACAGGCTGATTGCATTTGTCATCAGCTACGTGGAAACACATGAAAAAGATTACGAATTGTTGGAAGTGGAAAGTAGCACCATACTCGCGGCCCTGGCGATTGCTTACGAGACAGGTAGGCAGGAAGCATTGGTGCGCGGCGTCAACTCCTTTGCGCCATTTCTCCTTTTGCGCGGCCTCTATCCACTGGCAGAGGAGCAGCTACAGCGCGCGCGAAAGGCCGCACAAGCAATTGAAGACAGGCGCGGCCTCGCCAGCACGCTCTTACAACTGGGGGAAATCGCACAGAAACAGAGCAATTACTCCCTGGCACAAACGTATTATCACGAAGGTCTGATGCTGGCACGCGAGATACAAGACCTTGAACGCATCAGCGCTCTGCTGACAAATCTTGGGTGGGTGACGTTGAAACTTGGTGAGTATACCCTAGCAGAGGTCCACCTGCAAGAAGGTCTGACACTGGCAAGAAAAATCAAACACCGTGAGCGAATAAGCGGTCTGCTCGAAATGCTTGGATCGGTGGCAGGAATACGGGGAGATTATGCCCAATCGGAAGCATATCTCCAAGAGGGGTTGACGCTGGCACGCTACGTAGGAGACCGTAATCGCATCTGCACTATACTTATTAACCTGGGAGCGACAGCGGGCGAACAGGGAAACTTTAGACTAGCAGAAGAATACTTCCAGGAAGGGTTAAAGCTGGCAAGACAAATTGGACACCGGGAATGGATTAGTGCTTTACTAAGTAATCTTGGAGAAGCTGAAAGTGAACTTGGGAACTACACTCAGGCGGAAGCCTACTTTCAGGAAGGGCTAAAACTTGCGCGTCAGATGGAAAATCGTGAATGGATATGCGGTCTACTTATCAACTTGGGGTTAGCAACACGCAAGCAGGAGAACTATTCCCAAGCAGAAGTATATTTTCTGGAAAGTTTGACTTTGGCTCATCAACTTGGCAGACTCGAAATGACCTCTCATGCCCTGTATGAATATGGAAATCTCTGTCTTAATCAACGGCAAATAGAGAAAGCCGAATTGACCTTTCACGAGATGCTCACTACAGTTTCTGAAGGAGATCAGGATCTCCTGGCTTTAGCCCACTTTGGTTTGGCACGAACTGCGGCTGCACAGAGTAACTTTCTTGAGGCTAAGAAGCTAGGTGAATTGAGTCTTACGACTCTTGAGGGAATGGGACATCGTAATGCGAAAGAGGTGAGAAATTGGCTGGATACTATCATGCACTAAATCACTAACATGAGCCATCCAAAATTGATAAATCGCTCGCCCCCTAGGAGCTGAGGTGGGGTACAGGGCGATGGAGCACCTGCGCAGGTGCTCCATCGCCCTGTACCCCACAAACGGTCACATCGATCCACTCTCACCTCCAGCGCTCCTAAGAGTTTGACAATCCCAATCCCACAAACCTCTCACAAAAAACATCTCGGCAAGGAGGCTGGCTATCCACCCCACATTCCAAATTGGGAATCTATCATGCTGATAAAACTTGTTCGGTCATTAAGGCCGCCAGAAGGCATTAGGTACTATTTTTTGGCTTGATACTACATGATTAACCCCCGCATTCGGTGCTGCTGCATGGGTAGACAGCATGGGTGATAGCGTCAGGTACATGGCAATGAGCACGAGTACTACGAGTGGCAGGATCATTCGTATGATATGTTTGAACATGTGTGTTGTTCCTTTCGTTCCATTTCGTGCATTTGGGGAGAACGGGTTACCCGCAACCGGGGTACCCTGCATACAGGAGCAGTGAGCGAATGCTCGTGCCAGATCAGAAGAAACCCATACAGGCAATGACCTTCAAGGCTTGATGATGCCCCTGGTTCTCATAAATATCCGGCAATAGATGTTCAGAGGTCTCCTGCTATTTGACCCCAAATAAATCTGAGTAGTTGATTGCTTGTTCGCCTGTTGCCCTTTGTGCGAGTCCCACTACCGCAAGGACAACCATAACCCCAACTTCAAAGACACGTTGTGACTAGGTGTATTCTCCATCTTCGTCGACGGAGAAAACGTGCTGGCCAGCCAGGCAGTAATACTGTAAATTTCCATTTTCATCGATGGCGGGAGCACTCTCTGTCTCGATGTCAACCAGTAATATCGCCTGGTCTTCGTCAATCGGGCAGGTCTGGTACATTAGCTCGCCAATATCAATATCCATCTATTTCCCTCATTCCTGTGTTGATTTTGTCTTCTATTCAAATGACGCTAAAACAACGCATTACAAAAATGTCGCTCTACAAAAACGCTTGAAGAATTCCTACAAATTTTCACATCTTCCGGTCGCCAAGGGGTGACGTAGTGTGAATGAAATGAGTGTCAGGGACGTGTTGCGATAGGGTTACGAGTGTCTTTGGAGTTGTGTGCATCCAGCCTGAGATGGTGGGGACTCGCACGAGTTTCCTTTTGTGCAGGCAGGCTAGATTATTGTTCCTCTAGTCAAACTACCGAATGATTTTTGGATCATCAACAATTTGGGAAAAAAGGGGAGATAGGTACTATAGGGGGGTTGGGTGGGAGAGTTAAGGCTAGAGATTGGAACCTGACTCTTCCCCTAAAACCAACGAGACTATTTGCCGGTCTTATCAACATAGCGACAATAATCTTGTGCGAACTCCAGCCACATTGAGGAGTGCTCAAACGGTATCACAACCCACTCCTTCATGGGACGAC
>JBGQJX010000326.1:0-5078 GCA_041499255.1 Ktedonobacteraceae bacterium
CGTTCAGTTTCCGTAGCAATCGAGAGCATTTCGCCGCGGACATTTGGATTAATGCTTTTAAAAACGTATTGTAAATTTGTCGTCTTACCACAATAACCAATGCCATAATAGACGATCTTACAATGGATCTCGTGGGTAGCAATATTGATGAGCGCCATAGATGCTAGAACATCTAATCGCGGAAGAGCAGATCAATGGTATCTTCGACGGAAGAGCGAAACTGTACGTTTATGACTGAGGATTTTGTGCGCGACGTGTCAGCTCGCACCCGCTCAAGTATGCGTCCCATTTCGTCCGAAGCTTTTTTCGAGAGTACTTTGACCAAACCAATATGAGTGAGTTTATCAAAAACAATGACCAGTAGCCATTGTTCTTCGACCATTGTCGTAAATATATTTTCTTTCACACCTTGTTGGAAAATAGTACGAAAATCTTTTTCTCCCAATAGTTCAGCGATTTGGCGAGAGGACGAAAATGCGCCAGCCAGCAATGCACCTAAAGAGGTGGCATTACGCCGTACACCTGTCCCCTGAGTTGCGATGACCTGCCCGCTTTTGTCAATCAACATGACAGAAGTTGCATTAGTGTCATTCATCAGTTTATTTAAAGCAGCTGAGATAAAAGCAAGTTCACGATCTGAAATGACAAGGTTGGTCAGTTGTTCCATCTACAGGCCACCCTCCGTACATGCTCAATGTCCATGTAACGATGTTATGCTATGTCTAGAGCTTCAAGAATTTCATTACGACTCGTTTTGATTAAGTGACGCACGCGAGCAATATTTGAGGCATTATCAGAAAGTGTGACTAAGAGAGCGAAGTCACCCAAAGGATCAACACTTACCAATCCATTTTCGTATTCCATGAGCACGCCTATCACAGAACCCCGCGAAATCTCCTGCCCCAACGCTTCAGCCGTACTCAAGCCTGTGGTCATGATAGCCCCAACCGCCTCCATATCATCTTTCCCGTCACGAGTTAATCCTTCTATCATTAAACCGTCACGCCCCACCAGGATGGCCTGCCACACGCCAGGTATCGATAAAAAGCGGCTAAGTGTCTGTTTAAGATCAACCATTCTTCCCTCCGCAATCGACGGGCTTCTACTGTCCACATGCTGGATAAACCAGCGATAAATTAACGCTATTCTATCTGATGTGTTTCTAAGAAGCAACCACATGAGACATCTTGGCTAATATTGTTGAGCAAACAACCCGCATGAGAACGTATGACAAGCAAGAACACATTGATCGAGTCAAACCCAGACGCTTAATGGTGAGGCTCTATAGAAGAAAACGTAGAGCGGTCACAATATATGCGCGCGCGGCCAGAATAACTTCAGCGACATCGACATATTCATCAGGCGTATGTGCGACGCGAACATCTCCAGGGCCAAAAAGTATGGCGGGAATGCCCCCATTGACGAGAAGGCGCAGATCGGAGCCATAGGGGGCACCTTCCAATTCAGGTTTCTGGCCTGTGAGATCAAACATGCTTTGCTGGCAGAGCTTAACCAGGGGATGATCTAGTGGTATCTCAGCTGATTCGAACTGGCCTCCACTCCACTTGATCTCCAAAGGATGGTCACGTAACCAGGGGTCGGCCTCTGCCAGGTTCGCCAGGGTGCGCTCAAACTGATGACGCACGGCATCGCTTGATTCACCCATTGCTACACCAATGCGTCCCTCAAAGATCAATTCTTCAGGGACTGAAGAGGACCAGTTGCCTGCATACACCCGTCCAATGCTGAGGGGATATGGTAGGGGTAGTTTCCCGAGGAGCGGATGCTCTACCTGGCTGTTTCTTTCTCGCTCCAGTTGTAGGAGTGTTCGATGAATATCCAGGTACTTTTCTACGGCACTTACTCCTTCAAGGCGAACACAGGCATGGGCTGATTTTCCAGGCACACGCACGGTGAAGGTTAATGCCCCGGCCTGGGCGGGAATGAGTTGTAATTGTGTTGGCTCGCAGATAATTGCCGCGTCTCCCCTGTGGCCACGTAAGAGAGTGGCGAACGTACCCAGGCCGCCATCTTCTTCTCCAATGACACTTTGTACCATCAATGTGCCATTGATGGGGACATCCGAGTCCCTCATAGCTTTAACCGCATAGAGGGCAGCCAGCAGGCCGCTTTTCATATCACAAGCGCCACGCCCATAGATGCGGCCATTCACAAGTTCCGCACCCCAAGGGTCGTGCTGCCAGTTAGCCCGACCTCCCTCGGAAACAACATCAATGTGTCCATTAAAGATCAGCCTCTTCCCGACCAGGGTATGTGCCTCTCTTTGCCAGGAACCTACCAGTCCAAGGGCTTCGTAATTACTCCGATCCACTTCCATCCCGGGAAATTGTGGGTGCATTTGCAGTTCCGCGACATCAATGGTCCAGAGGTCTACATCGAGACCGATTCGTCGCATGTGCTGTGCCAGCCAGTGTTGTGCTGCACTCTCCTGACCAGTAATACTTGGAATACGCATGAGGTCGCGAAAAGCCCCCATCAGACCCTGTTCATCCAGAGCTGCGAGGGCTTTTTGCTCCAGTGAAGAAAGAGGCATAGCTTCTTACCTCTGATATTTAGTCCCATAGTTGGGAGCTTCTTTGGTAATCATCACATCGTGTGGGTGGCTCTCGCGCAAACCCGCGTTGGTAATGCGTACAAAGCGCGTATTATTTTGCATATCTGCAATGGTGGCAGAGCCACAGTAACCCATAGACTGGCGTACGCCGCCAACCAGTTGATGTACCAATGGGCCGAGCGGGCCTTTGTAGGGGACACGCGCTTCTATACCCTCGGCGATCAACTGTGATTCATCCTTCGTCTCACTCTGGAAGTAGCGGTCTTTGCTGTAGCTTCGCTGCTTCATCGCTCCGATAGAACCCATACCGCGATAGTCTTTGAAGCGCTCCCCCTGCGAGATGATAAGTTCTCCTGGACTCTCATCTACGCCCGCCAGCAGGCTCCCCAGCATGACCGTATCGGCGCCAGCAGCGATAGCCTTGGCGATATCACCAGAGTATTGAATACCGCCATCAGCGATAATCGGCACGCCATGCTGACGCGCGAAAAGAGCACAATCATAAATCGCGGTAATCTGTGGCATGCCAATACCCGCGATAATGCGCGTCGTGCAAATGGCCCCTGCGCCGATACCTACCTTCACGGCGTCTGCTCCGGCCTCGATAAGGGCCTCAGTTGCCTCGACTGTCACAACATTGCCTGCGATCAATTGTACCTGTCTTCCAAAGCGTTTTTTTAATTGCGCTACCGCATCAATGACCATGCGCGAGTGAGCGTGGGAGGTATCTACTACCAGCACATCCACTCCCTCTTCGATCAAGGCGGCACTGCGAGCGCCAGTATCTGGTCCCACACCCACTGCTGCCCCAACACGCAAGCGACCATATTCGTCTTTGGTGGCATGTGGATAACGAATTTTCTTCTGGATATCCTTCATGGTGATAAGGCCCTTGAGCATTCCATGGTCATCCACCACCGGCAATTTCTCGATTTTATAGCGATGGAGGCTATCTCGGGCCTGCTCTAACGTCGTACCAACAGGCACCGTGATAAGGTGATCACGTGTCATAAGTTCGGTAATAGGGCGTTCCATATTCATCTCGAAACGGATATCCCTGTTTGTGAGAATGCCAACAAGCTTCCCTTGTTCGGTAATAGGAACGCCTGAAATGTGGAAGCGCTCCATAGCAGCTAGAGCTTCATGCAGTGAGGCGGTTGGCTCCAATGTGATAGGATCAGTGATCATCCCCGACTCAGAGCGCTTGACTTTATCAACTTCCTGTGCCTGATCTTCAATGGACAAATTACGGTGGATTACGCCAAGACCGCCCTCTCGTGCCAGTGCGATAGCCAGCTTTCCCTCGGTGACAGTATCCATAGCAGCGCTAATGAGTGGAATGTTGATCGTGATTGTACGGGTCAAGCGAGTTTGTGTGGAGACATCACGGGGCAACACCGACGAGGCGGCAGGTACAATGAGTACATCGTCAAAAGTGAGACCTTCTCTGGTAAATTTTTCATCAAACGCACCAGGGTCATTCGCCAATGACATGATAGCAGAATCCTCCTTGGTAAGAAAAACGCCCAGCGCACGTTCAGGACGTGAGCCGGGCCTCACACCATGATAAAATGATAAAAATGTTTCATCCCTACAGAAAGAGTGTATAATAAGTATTTTTAGTAGTGTAGCACTTGAGATTGTGTAACGTCAAATGAGAAAAGGCAATGAAGGAAGTATCACAAAAGCAATTTGCTGCTCTGCTTTCAAGTAAAAAGGACTGGTATAATATATTGTGGACTACTTCCCAACGGAAAGGATAGTGATTAGCATGCAAGGCGATACAACAGTGACTACGACAACGTATCACGAACCGAAAAAGCGTACCCTCTATCAACATACTCCTCATCCATATAAGCCACAAAACGTCAACCTGCTCTTTGAAACGGAGAAGGCGGCAGCTGGCTTCAATAAGCGTGTGGCAATACTTATGACGAAGTTTTTTTCGGCTATGCCCACGTTCTGGCTGATAATGCTCTGGATTGTTCTATGGATTGCTACTAATGCAACCATTCTACACTTTGACCCGTTACCCTGGCCGTTGCTGCTAGCCCTGGCTTCAGTGCCTCAATTGCCATTGATGATTGTTATTATGGTCGGACAAGGGCTGCTCGGAAGGCAACAGGAGCTACAGTCGGAGGAGCAATACAATACAACAATGAAGACATACCATGATATTGAACAGATCATGGCGCACCTGTCTATCCAGGATGAGGAATTATTGCGGCAAACGCACATGATGATCCATCTTCTGAAAGTATCTGGCATTTCGCCAGAGCAGGTTCTAGCAGACCTGCCAACAAAGGCCACCACGATCAGCAATGGCATATCTGCTCCAACTCCGCCTGCAATATCATAGTTCTATGCAGCAGCAGACTTTGCTATGCTTCTCTTTCTACTAAGCTTGCCAACCGAGTAGAGTTGCTGTACTGTATACAGAAATAATACTTGAAGGTATTCCATTACTGATATAGCAAGGAGTAAGTCTCTATGTCTGCTAATC
>JBGQJX010000327.1:0-5076 GCA_041499255.1 Ktedonobacteraceae bacterium
AACGTTTATTATGAGATTTAACAAAATCATCAGGATATTGATACATGCGCGGAGGGCCGATAAATCGACGGTGGGCGCGATAAATCGGCCCCTACGGCTGGCTCATATCCCAGGACATTGGGGCTGAACTCTCATTCTTACGATTCCCATTCCTGGATTTATTTTGTTGACGGACCTGATTGGATTTGCGTACGATATCCAGAGACAGACCGATTCACATAAGGCACCTGCGATGAGCGGGTGAGCTTCTCCAACAATAAGTCTGTCATACAAGCATAAACTCAAAGAGAGTGAGAGGTGTTTATGTCATCAAAGACTGTTCTTATTACCGGTTGTTCTACAGGTATCGGTCATGATTTGGCACGACGGTTGACGCTGGCCAATTATACGGTGATCGCGACCGCACGACACCCGGAGACACTGACTGATCTGCAAGTGGCATTAAAACTGCCGCTGGATGTCACCAATTCAGCATCGATTGCCAGCGCCACGGAGGAAGTTGTCCGCCGTTTTGGGCGTGTGGATATCCTTGTCAATAACGCCGGGTATGCTTTGCGCGGAGCGGTCGAAGAAATCTCGGATGAACAGGTGCATAAGATGTTCGATGTCAACGTGTACGGGGTGATGCGGATGATGCATGCTGTCGTCCCGCAGATGCGGCAGCAAAAAGCTGGACGTATCATCAACATTGGTTCAATCGGCGGTAAACTTGTGATGCCTGTGAACGGTACTTACTCGGCGACAAAGTTTGCCATAGAAGCCCTGAGCGATGCCTCGCGATTGGAGCTGGCACCCTTTGGTATTCAGGTCGTGCTCATAGAACCGGGAAATATCCGATCCAATTTTGCTGCCACGGCTCAAGCACACGCGAAAGAGATCCTCTCTAATCCCGACTCGCCGTATCGAGCCCTCTATCAACAGTATCTTCAAGTTACGACTACAATGCGCAAGCAGGAGGCGGAGCCGGAGATCGTCTCCCAGGTGGTGCAGCAGGCAATTGAGGCTTCAAAGCCTAAAGCTCGCTATGTTGTCGCTGTTCCATTCTCTAACAGGGTAGTTCTTCACCTGGGGGACTCTCTCAGGGATGTTATGTTCAGGCGCTTGTTAAAGATTGCCCCTGATCGTGATGCGAGTGAGTGACCAGAGCCGACCAACGTGATGCAGGTGTGATGTGTGTGTTGTATGGTCTCATCGAAGTGAAATAAGGAGATTTCTAAGAGGAGGTTAGCATGGAAACTTTGAATGTAGGAAGATCATCGGGAGAGGTTGTTGCTGGTCCAGACTCATCATGGAGAGGTCTCTATCGGGCAGGGAGCGTTTCAGCAGTTCTCTATATCATTCTCCCCATAGTAGCACTTGTGCTTATCGCAATCGCGCCGCCAGTCCCAAGCTCGGGCGGGGCCGCCATACTCCAATATATTGCCTCAAACAAGCCAGTCTACATACTCGAACTCGTACTGTTCGTGGGACTAAGTGTCCCGGCCATGGTCGTCTTCCTGGCTCTCTATATGGCGCTCAAGCACCTGAACAAGAGCCTCGCTGCAATAGGCACCGTTTTCGCTATCGTCTCGGAGGCTATCGCCCTGGCAGTCAACAGCAGCCCCCCATCGCTCAACGGAGGCCTGGTGTACCTGAGTGATCAATACGTAGCAGCCACGACCGCTGCACAACACATCGCCTACGCGACTGCCGCTGATAGTCTTATCGCATCGACAAACGCAGTAAATGCCGCCGGTATCTTGTTCGAAGCCGGCATTCTGATCATCTCTCTCGTCATGCTGAAGGGCGTCTTCCACAAGGGCGTCGCCTATTTGGGCATAGCCACTGGCGCTATAGGCATCATTAGTGAGGCACTCAGGCCCATTCTTGGCTTCGGCTACATCGTCTTCTTTGTACTCGAAGTGATCTGGTTAATCGCGGTCGGCTGGAAACTCTATAGGATGGGATTGAGTAGCTCGCACTCGAGTGTAGCTAAGCAGCCAGAGGCTCTGGCGTAGTCGTACTTGTCAGGACAATGGGAGAGGTTTTTTGCCTTTGAAGATGTTGGAACGGAAGCGGAGCAGCAGCCAGAGCTGGATGGTTTATAGGTCCTCGCTATCCAACCAGATGGTGACAGGGCCATAGTTGAGCAGTTCAACTTCCATAAATGCACCAAAGATTCCCCCTTGCACTTTGAGGTCATAGGCTGCCAAGGCTGCCATGAAACGCTCTACCAGTGGTTCAGCGACGGCAGGAGGGGCGGCGCTGGTAAAACTGGGGCGACGGCCTTTGCGCACATTGGCGTAGAGTGTAAATTGCGAAATAACCAGTACTTCTCCACCAATATCGAGTAGAGAGCGGTTCATCTTGCCTTCATTGTCTTCGAAGACGCGCAGGTAGGCAATTTTCTCGACGAGGGTCTTTACCTGCGCATCGCTGTCTCCCTGCCCGACTCCGAGCAGCACCAGGAATCCTTGACCTATCTGGCCGACGACCTGTTCGTCTACGGTGACACTGGCCCGGCTTACTCGCTGTAATAATGCTCTCATTTATAGGTTCTCCGTGTGCCCTGGGCGATACAATGGCTCCCCAGGAGGGCGCAATGATGAGGTTTCACAAAATCATCCGGATATCGATACAAGGGCGGAGGGCCGATAAATCGGCGGTGGGCGCGATAAATCGGCCCCTACGGGTGTCTGGATTATTTTGTTCATCCGCATCATTGCGCCCCTACATCCATTCCTTGATCATTCTCGTTATTTGAAATGTATTGACCACAAGGCATCGTCGCAGGGTGACCACAAGGGTCCGCTCCCCACGTCCTCTCCGTTTTCAAGGGTAGGTATTCTGTGGTACCGCCCCAGAAGCGGCTCCGTATCCGTAGGGGCGGGAGAGGAGTGGTTGTGGGGTGGGGCCATGGTGGCACGGGCGATGCTTTTGGGTGAACAGGACGGGGGCGACGCAAGCGTCCCCACCCCTCTTCCCTGCCGCCCCCGCCCCTACGAGACGAACGCCCTTTCCTGCTTGTTTCACAACATACCTACCCTTGAGAGCGTCCTCTCCACCCCTGCACCTACGGATTTTCGGGTTGTTCATGATATTCTTTGGAGATGCGTTCAGCGGTTACTGCCTGGCCACTTTGTGGGTCTGCTTCGATAAGGATGGCGTCGATGCGAATTGGGCCTGCGGCTCCCTGGGGTGGTCCGGAGGGTTTTTCTCCCGAGAAGAGGCGCGAAAAAAAGTCTTTACTGAAGCCTATGACGCCGTTTGTTCCGCCGGCCATGCCGACGTCTGTGACGTAGGCGGTTCCACCAGGGAGGATACGCAGGTCAGCGGTGGGGATATGGGTATGGGTGCCGAGCATGGCTGTGGCCCGTCCGGCTACATGCCATCCCATGGCCTGTTTCTCGCTGGTGGCTTCGGCCTGCATATCGACGATAATGAGATCGGCTCCGGCTGCTTTCAGCTCGCTGATAACCTGGTCTGCCGCCGCGAACGGGGATGTCACTTTCGGTCTCATGAAGAGTCGTCCTAAGAGATTGGCGACGCCGACGCGCACGCCTGCTGCCTCGAATACTCCCCAGCCGCGTCCCGGCAGCGATTCCTCGAAGTTGGCCGGGCGGATAATTCGCGGCTCTTGCTCCAACAGCTCCCCGGTTCCTTCCTGGTCAAAGGCGTGATCGCCAAGGGTAACAAAGTCGACGACAGAGAGCAGGGCGGCGGCTGTCTGGGCGGTGATGCCAAAGCCGCTGCCGGCTGAGTTCTCTCCATTGGCGATTACCGCGTCAAACCTTAATTCCCGCCGCAGTTCGGGAACGAGCGCTTGAACCGCTATGCAGCTCGCGGGCAGGATAACGTCTCCGATGAAGAGCAGGCGGAACAGTTTTTTCATATGCATCCTCCGTGCAGAACATGGGCCGCTTTCGCGTGGGAAGCACGCATTTCAACTCGATAGAAACGCGGTATTTTAGTATACAATTTTGGTTTGTGTAGCGTGGGACTAACAGGTGTGCGCGGTATTTTGGGGTAGATAGCGCGCACCATGCGCGCTATTTTTTTGGAATTGTGGAGCTTATGTTGATGTTGGGTGGTGGTGTGGATGTAGCAGGTGGTGGTCATGCTGGCTCCTGGATGTTTGTTGTTGTTCTATTGCTTTCTTTTTGGGGGGATGAGAAGGGGTTGTGAAGCGTTGTGGTAGAACCGGAGATGCCAAACCTAAAGTTGTGTGACGAGGAACTCCCCAAAGAGGTAGGAGGGAGTAGATAATGCTTATTAACTTATTAACCTGGAGAGCGGAAAAGCCAGCGAGGGCCGATAAATCGGCGGTGGGCGCGATAAATCGGCCCCTACGGTTGTCCGGATTATTTTGTCAATCTGCATTATCAGCCGGTTCGGGGAGTATCCTCTAGCCCAGCGCGGCTCTTCTCACACCAAGAGAAAGTGCGGATGCAATTAATGCGAACAGTGTAGCGGGGAGCAGGAGCAGGCCAATACTAAGGAGGGTGAGCACGAGAAAGGCAACCATGACTACGGTTGATATCAAGAGCACGATCCGCCACCGATTTTCTCTCGTGCGGCTATGCAACACTGCACCGGTGGCCACACCGATGAGTGCTAGCGAGAGGATACAGAGGGCGACGATAGCGCCTGGTGGTATGCCTACCTGTAACAAATTTGCCGTTCCAGTCTGACCTGAACTGTTTTGAAAACTGTAGGTCGGTCCAAAGAGAGCATAGGCTACACCAAGGAAACCCAAAAGAGCTGCTACCAGTCCACAAGCAGCTTCAAATCGCTGGAGATTACGCATGTTTTCTTCTCTCTTTTCGAAATGAGGTTTATACGCTTCTGCCTGTATTCTAGCACGATAGGCCTGTGGGCTAACAGTGGGTATACTCATGTCTTTTCGGCGGCCTTAAAACCTTCGTTATTGATTTGGTGGTATTTCTTGCAATAGCCAGGTGGGGAGCGCGCCATGCCGTGCCTAGGTTGACCGCGCGCAGGTTGACCGCGAGGGTCAACCAATATCCATCAAGCTAAGAAAAGCCCATCAAATGCGGGAGGAGCAATGGCGCGACAGAAGGACTGCCATGTCATGCT
>JBGQJX010000328.1:0-5053 GCA_041499255.1 Ktedonobacteraceae bacterium
CTACTCTTCATCCTCATTCGCATCAAGAAGAAGTTGCATTGCCTCCTCAGCGGTTGGCACAGTAGTCATTTTTATGATCAAATGCAGCAAAATCGAGGTATCTTGAATACTCTCCACCTGTTTCTTCGCCTGACGCTCCACCCTTGGAAAACGTGCCCGAATGACTTCCAGTATTGCTTCACGCTGCCGCTGAAGTTCCTGTTGGAGAGCCACTTGTCGCCCTTTTTCCAGTCCCTTCTCAAGCCCTTCTTCGAGGCCTTCCGCTCGACCCTCTCTCAAAATTTTCTGGTATGCGGGGGTGTTTCGTAGTATCTCATCCAGCATAGCGAACCTTCTTTCAAGCCAATTCTGGTCGGCTTCACTCCTGAACACCAACGATGCTAACAGTTTTGTAATCGGCAGTAGATCGTATTGCTCAGCTTCCTCTAACCCTGTAATGACCTCGTCTACAACTTCATGTCTCGCCCCATCTTTGGTCAAAATTAATAAAGGTAGCAGCCCTACGCGACCAACTCGCCTGATTTCTTCCGTGAAAAGCTCTCCAAGCTCAATACTAAGATAATGAAACCTGAGTACCTCGCGGCCATCAGGAATATTCCAAACTAAAGGCGGCTTAGGTACTTCGCCATCACTTCTCAAGTAAATCACACATGAGTAGACGGGCAACTTATGCACTCGTCTTGCCTCAAAATTATATTCCAGGAGCCGTTCAGCTATGCTAGGATCATTAGTCGATTGAAATTCAAAATGCGCTAAAAACCGGTCTCCCTCCTGAATAGCTTCCACCAGAGCATCCGCATCAATAGTTCGTTTTTTGAACTGAGTCAATACTTTTCCTGTGGCCTTTGCTCCTTTAAATAACCATGTCACAAAATCTTGTGAGTTGTCATTGACTAGCATTTTCAAGCTGTCATCCCAATCCCCTGCCATCCTGAATCCCCTTTTATACATTTATTCTACCCAGAGTGTAGCATAACGGAAGTGCCCTGTCGACGCATCAAACACTGTTCTTGCCGATCTTCTGTACCAGACCCGCTAGCAGCGCAATCCGCGTCGGCAAATAATCAAGCTCGACATACTCTCCTGGATTATGTGCTAAACCACCGCCCGCCCCCAGCCCATCAATCGTCGGCACACCCACCGCTGCCGTGTTGTTGGCATCCGAGGCACCACCGCTTCCCACATCCTCGATCCTCAAACCCAGTTCGCTCCCAACTTCCTTCGCCAACTGGATCAGCCGGGCATTGAGCCCGTTCCGTTCAAACGGCTGCGCCAGCATGTACCCGCTGAGCGTAATCTGCGTCCCCTGTAAAACGTTCTGATCAACCACCTGGCGCATAGCCGTTTCGATAGCCTGAATGCCTGCCTGGTCGCTGGCCCGCACATCCATGTCAAAATAAGCGTAGTCCGGCACAACATTTGTGCGCTCACCGCCGTGAATGACCCCAACGCTCAACGTAGTTCCAGGCACAGTACCATTCAGCGCCTGCATTTTCTGCACCTGGTGGGACAGCTCAAGAATGGCATTGCGCCCCTTATGCGGCTCAACCCCTGCATGAGCGGATACCCCGCGCACCTCCACGCGATACTGCCCGGAAGTTCTCCGTGAAGAAACCACCGTCGCCACAGCGCGCCCCGGCTCCAGCACTATAGCCGCGTCGGACTGTTTCGCCAGTTCCTCAATCAGCGGCCTGCTGCTTGGAGAACCAATCTCCTCGTCGCTGTTACAGACAAACGTAACACTCTGGTAGTTCGCCTCCTGCGCAGCAATCAGTATATGTAATCCATACATGCCGATCAGTACGCCCGATTTCATATCCAGCACCCCTGGACCCGTGGCGATCCGTCCACCATTCTTTGTGCTGATCGCGAACGGCCTGCGTCCTGCCTCGCCCTCGGGAAAAACGGTATCGATATGACCAATCAGCAGGATGCGCGGGCCATTGGGAGCGCTGCCACTATGTGTAGCCACAAGATGGTTGCCATACTCCTTCTGCCGCTCGATGCGCGTGGAAAAACCAAACGACTGAAAACGCTCCTCTAAATAAACGGCGACCCGGTCAACCCCATCCTTAGTATACGTGCCAGAGTCGATGTTCACCGTCGTTTTCAAGTCATCAAGGTATTGCTCCATGAGCTGCTCGGCCCGTTGAACGACCTGCTTTGCCTTCATATAATTCCCCCTGTTTTAAACTGCGCTATCTCAGCATCGCTATAACCTGCCTCGCGCAACAAGTCTTCGGTCTGTTCGCCCATTGCCGGTGGAGCATACAGTTGTTCGTCCTCTACTCCTGAAATGCGCGGAAAACTCCTCAGCGTTTGCAATGCCTCTTCGCCCTTCCCTGCTGCCACGGTTTCGCCGCGAGCCCGCGCGTGTTGATCGTTCAGCGCCTCATCTATACTATAGACCGGGCCGACACATGCATCGACCTCTGCCAGTTCCGCCACCCACTCGTCTCGCGTTTTGGTTTTAAAGACAGCTTTCAGCACATCCATCGCCTCTTCGCGCTCACCCGGCCCTATCGGCGTATGGAAAGGCAGCAATTCCAGGTGACCTATATGGGTACAAAACGTATGCCAGAATTTTGGCTCCAGCGCCGCCAGCGTCACGTGCTTACCATCTTTTGTCTCGTAAATATTGTAACAGGGCAAACCGCCATCAAGCGCGCTATGCCCTGGTCGCGGCGCTTTGCCTGTGTTTAAATACGCGCTGGCGACCAGCGGCAAAAGCGACATCACGCCCTCTGTCATCGAGACATCGATCTTACGCCCCTCTCCCGTCTTCGTTCGTCCAACCACCGCCGCCAGGATCCCCACCACCGCCAGAAAACTCCCACCGGCCAGGTCTCCCAGTTGCGTTGGGGGCATCGCTGGCTCCCCATTCGGTCCGCGATTATAATGCAGCAAACCGGCATAACCGGCATAATTCAAATCATGTCCCGCGCGCAGCCGGTAAGGGCCATCTTGCCCATAGCCACTGATCGCGCAATAAATAATTCCCGGCTGTACCTCCCTCAGTCGTTCATACCCCAACCCCAATCGCTCCATTACCCCTGGGCGAAAGCTCTCCAGCACCACATCGGCCTCGCGCACCAGCCGCAGGAAAATGGCGCGCCCCTCTTCCTTCTTCAAGTTCAACGTGATGCTGCGCTTATTGCGGTTGATCGCCGTAAAATACAGGCTCATCCCGCCAGCGCCATAAGGCGGCATAAAACGCCCGTAATCACCACTTCCCGGCTCTTCAACCTTGATCACTTCGGCGCCAAAATCCGCCAGCATCTGCGATGCGTAAGCTCCGGGAAGTAATCGTGAGAGGTCAAGAATACGTATACCACTAAGAGGCTGGGTCATCAAAATCTCCTCCAAAAATGAAACGCCTTGATACCAGCAGTATAGCACATCCACGCGTATCTACTCACCTTTCCATCTTGCTCCTTTCATTGCCAGACCTCCCCACCCAAAAAAGAAGTGTGAGGATTGTCCTCACACTTCTTTTTTGGGTGCCGCCGCAGGCGGCAAAACAGGTACATCAAAAAAAACCTGGAGAAATGTCGCAATACTATGGAATCCTCCGCCTCCCATATGTTATAATCAAAATACAACCTAACTGGAAACTCCCCCTTATAGCGTTAAACAGAGGAGTATCAGCCGTTATGTTAGAAACCTTGAGCCTCTTCCTGGGAATATGGCTACTATTTCTACTCTTAGCAATCTATTACCTTTCGCAAACTCCCAACGGTAGTCTCAGTCGCCACTTCCGCGACTCCGTCAGCGAACACCTCTCCGCCGAAAGTCGTGCCAAAGTACTGCTCCGCGAAATGTTATCCGAGCACCAGTACCAGCAATTGATCAAATTCGGCTACCTCGAAGTGGTCAGCCCCACCTTTGACAACCGCATCTACCGCATCCCCGGCTCCGGCGGACTCGTCAAAGTCTACGAAAGAGGCTGCGCCGTCATGGAACTCTGCCTTCAACCCGCGGAACCACTCCCCGACGGCGATGTCGTCGTCATGCATAAACTCATGATCGAAGGCAACGAACAGGAATATTTACAAAAAGCCAACCATTTCGCCCCTGGCATCATTTCGCTGCGCTGCCAACACCTGTGAAATGCCCTCTCCGGCATAGAACCACCTCACACCGTTCTCCGGAATCTACCCAACGATGGACAAGCCATAGTTGGTATCCGGTTCCTGCTTCGCAGAGGGGAGTTTCACTGATCCATCTTGCGACAGATCAGTCAGCGCTCCCCTCTCCACAGGCGTTTCACCCTTCCCGAGGAACTCCCGGTAGGGACCTGGTTGACGTGAAGGCCTCGCCAACGCTGCCAGGTTCAGCGCGGCATTCAGGTCGCGATCGATGACCAGACCACAGGCCGGATGCTCGCACACGTAGATGCGTTCGGAGAGGTCCATCTCCTCTTTGACGTTCCCACACCTTGAACACCTCTTTGTCGAAGGAAACCAGCGATCAGCCAGGAGCACTGTTTCTCCCTGCCAGACGGTCTTGTAACCCATTTGTCGTCGAAACTCGCCAAGACCCACATCGCTGATGGCAAGAGCCAGCTTGCGGTTGCGCTTCATGCCATCCACATGGAGATCTTCTAGCACCGCCACTGCCGGGCGAAGAGGCGCGTCGGAAATCTGTGCCAGTCGAAGGAGACATTTCACCTGCTTTGCTTTGACCTGCCGGGCGATGTTCTGCGGGAGCGGCGGCGGATCAATTGGCCTCGATCGCTTGCCTTTCCTTGCTTTGACTTTGGTTTTCGATTCTGGCAAGGAAGCAGCGATCTCAGCTTTACGGGCAGCGCGTTCTTCTCGGGTCAGGTGAGCGCGGGTGAGAGAACTGGTGCCCTGGTGAAGGGCGTCCCGACGGACGTGGGCGATACGGGCATACTTGCGGGCAAGCTTCTTGCGCGCTTTGGTACGATTCTTACTCCCTTTCGTTTTGCGCGAAAGACGGCGATGCAGGCGTTTGAGGCGTTTGAGTTCGGAGCGCAAGGCTTTGGGATTCTCCACCACCCGGCCATCGGAGCACTGGGCAAGCCGATTGA
>JBGQJX010000329.1:0-5046 GCA_041499255.1 Ktedonobacteraceae bacterium
AGGGGAGCATCAGCTCAAGGACTTACAGCGACCCAGCCGCATCTTCCAACGGGTCATCGCGAGCCTGCCTGCTGACTTCCCCCCGCTCGCTGATCCATATCCTGGCCAAATGACGCATACTCTAGCCGACTCGCTATAATTTACGGGTCTGCCTGCCCCTGGAGCGGGCAAGGGGCGGATAGTAAGCCTGCGTCATGGACACAATATCTCCTATACGCAACTGTACCTGTAAGTAGCGATAAGCGGGCCGGTGATAATGCGCAAAGAGCATCAAAGCGTGATTAGCAAGCACATCAGCCTCGTCAGTATAGCGAGAAAGAATCACCTGGCCGCCAATCGTCTCCTCAGCGGCAGTGACCGCCACCTCTTCACCCTCTTCACCCATCATCAGCCTGCGTGTATCCCGCTGCACGTAGCGATGAGGCCAGAGCATCAAGGCAATGGTCCGACCTTTCAGCCGCTGCTCCCTTAAACGCTCTCCCAGGTAGGTAGCAAGTTTGCGAACAGCGGCACAGGTTTCATCTGCATCTGTTGGAGTGTGAAAGCGCACGCGTGCATTCTGGCTTAAAGGAGGCGCGTCTGGCACAACCAGGCTGGTATCTGCACCGCAAGCAACCTGGTACACCCAGGAGCCCAGACGCCCCAGGCGGCGGCGCAAGCCCTCTTCTGTCAACGCTGCTACCTGCACAAAAGAGGTTATGCCAAAATCTCGCAAGTGTGCCACCAGCTCGGCTACTGCTACCGAGTCGACCTGTTCGCTCTTGCCCTCGACCTCTGGTGGACGCGAGCTAGAATTCTCTTCTTGCTCCCCCAGATCCGGCAACGCACTCGGGATACCTGTGCCTGCCGCGCGCAGTTGCAAAAGCATCGAAAGCGGTAACGTCTGTACGAACGATGCTTCGCGCCCGACTGGGATATATAATACACCCTGGCGTCCATCTTTGCGGCTCATTAGCGCGGCAAGTTCAGCAATTGCCTTGCCATTGGCAATCCCGATCAGCGCGGTCAATCCCATCTCGGCCACCTCCGCGCATAGCCGCTCAGCCAGCGCAACGGGCGAATCAAAGAGAATTTCACAGCCACGTAGATCAATAAAGGTGTCTGCGATTGGTATCGATTCAATAATACGAGAATAGGCTTTATACCGTTCGCGCAGGCTTTGTAATACAGGTTGATAGCGATCATACGAGGCCGGCAAAAAACGAGTGCGCGGAGCTATACGATGGGCGCGCCGCAAAGGCATACCGGGGCTAACGCCCAGGCGCGTCGCGGCAGGCGATGCATCGATAACGCGGCCTGGTTCGTTTGGTCTTCCAGTACCGGTTCCCACGACAAAACTCTGGCCCTGCAATGAGGGGTCGAACATCTCCTCCAGCGTGCAATAAAAGTGGCGAATGCGCACATGCATAATACCCTGTCGCAGACGCGCCCGCTCAGCGGCACGGGCAGCTTCCTGCATGTCCGGGGACAGGCCCGCAGATTGATATTCCCGAGAAGTTCCGTTCGATGAAGGCAAAGGGCTGCGGGTAGAAGTGTTGATATTATTTTGTTGCATTTGGTGGTAATCTTCTGTGTTGTAATCTCTTGCGTGTTACTCTATTCTCTTACCTGCGCTATGTCCCTGTCAAGTCGATCAAAAAATCGCAGCTACGAGGACGACCCAAGGGTCCCCACCCCACGTCCACGCTGCCCCCGCCCCTACGGTTAATTCTCCGAAAAGCACGAAGAAACAAAAAAATCGCTATTGCCAACCGCTCTATGCGCGTGCTATGCTTGTACTGTCTACCTCACCAGTCTTAGCGTTACTGTAGATTGTACATGTAGCACCAAAAACTTACACCAACGCAACTCCCCAACCTTGTATCGTAATAAACGCAACTTGTTCAACTAATCAGGCACGAAAAGCATCATTCCTACGCTGTATCCTTAAAAGAAAGGTATTACACAGTGGAGAACAGGGACAGGTTCAATAAATTTACAGAACGTGCTCGCAAGGTCTTGACACTGGCACAGGAAGAGGCTCAGCGCTTCCAGCATAACTACATCGGCACTGAACATCTCCTACTCGGCCTCGTGAGCGAGGGTGAAGGGGTGGCCGCCAAAGTATTAACAAACCTCGGCGTCCAATTGAGTGACGTGCGCAAGGCTGTTGAATATATTATCGGACGTGGTGACCGCGTGGCACCCGGTGATATTGGCCTTACTCCCCGCGCAAAAAAAGTAATCGAGCTGGCTGTTGATGAAGCAAAGCTGTTGAAGCACCAGTATATTGGCACCGAACACCTTCTGCTGGGATTGGTACGCGAAGGCGGGGGTATTGCCGCGGGAGTACTGGAGAGCATGGGTGTGAAGCTCGAGCAGGTGCGCACAGAAACCCTGAAAGTGCTTCAATCAATTCAAGATACAAAGGAATAATTTGAGACTTACCACCCAAGAAAATGGAGAAGATCGCCCAGCACAAAACGCGACCTGATGAAATGCCCATATGCTAATGCAAAATCGTACTCTTCCTGGCTGATCGGCGGCTCCAGATCCTGGGGAGCAAGCGGCGCTCCTGCATGAGCGAGAATTGTCGCAACAATTTCAGGTGAGCAAACCAGTGAGGAGAGTTTCGGGCGATGGACAGCCCGCCAGTCGCTACAGAATTGCTCAAACCGCGAGCGGTTCTGACGCCACAACTTCAGCTTTTCGCTATAGTCCCTCCAGCATTCCCGTGCCATCGCGCCGGAAGCATCAATCTTCGCGAAGATCCGTCCAATCCGCGCTTGCAAGAAAGCGTCACCGGGATAACAGCCCTCAAAATCAACCTCTTCTGGCTCAAAACTACGCAGAAAATGCTGGTAAAGCCTTGCCGCGCTAATAGTGGCTACTCCTACCTGGGCGCCGTGCAGCGCCAGGCCGCGCCGGTAATGGTCCGCGATCATATCCAGCACGTGCGATGTCACATGCTCAGTGCCTGAAATGGGCGCCGACATATTGACAATGGATTGAGCAATACCGGCGAGCAGCAAAGCTCGAGCTACGACTGCTTCTCCTTCGAGCGAACGCTGGCCAATGCTTGCCGCGTGTTCCATGAGTATGGTTTCAAGGCTGCCCAGCAGCGCCAGTGGAACTTCGCTGTAAAAGTCAACCATGCCCAGGGAACTGGCGAGATACCAATCACCATAAGCTACAAAGCGAGCGCAGCAATCGCCAAGTCCTGCCAGTGTCATCGCTTTTGGAGCTGAGGCAAGTACCCGGAGATCAGCAATGATCGCTGTGGGGTAACGGGAAGGAAAAGTACGCTTGACACCGTCTTTGAGCAGTACGGCCATATTCGCGGCAAAGGCCGTGACTGAATTGGCAGTCTGGCAACATAGGTAGATAATATGCTTATGTTTCCCTTGCTCCTGATCATAAAGATAAGCCGCGTGTTTGACAATATCGGTCACTGTTCCTGAGCCGAGCGCGACCAGCGCATCTCCAGGCAATATTGCGTCGTGAACGCGCTGCACCTGCTCAAAGTCAGCATGGACAAGGGCATAGGGGCCACTCTCGAGCCACAAAGGCGCAACCTGGTAACCAGCATTATGCAACAATGCCTGGACAAGGGGCTTCAAGTCCTGCTCCTCCCGCAACATTGGGGTCGCGTCCATCACCAGCAGTAGCCGCCCTCCAGGCGCAACCCCTGCTCGTTGTAGCACCTCTGGCAGTTGCAGCAGCGCGTTCAGGTCGATGAGAATCTCATCGATATCAATGGCGCGCAAGGTTGACTGGTCTTCTTGCGCCGCCAACCACCGCTTCAGCGCGGACATATCGCCAGGATCAACCGCAAACCCTGAACCACTCTTCACAGCGATCTTCCTTTCTTTGAGTACACGCTTCTTAACCTTGATCGTAGAGTCTCAACGAAAATGCAACCGTATTGCTACATTTTTCCCAGTATTGCTTGTGTACCATTAACTGTAACAAATTCTACTTCATTTCATTATGATTGAGGAGCCGGCTATGATCAAAGAAGCTGTGTCTCGCCTGACTATGGAGCCTGCATTGCCCATATATGCTTATGAGACAATTAAGACAATCGATACAATTGCAGCGAGGACTCAGCACATTGTAGCAACACGTGTCAACCAGCTCGCCCTGGTAACCATTGCACTCTTCCTTGAAAAAGACACCAAAATAAACTCCCACAACCCCCTATATAGCGGCCCATCCGCCTGTACGCGCTACTTAATGAATAGCTTGCGCCCACTGGTGCGCAAAACGGACGCAGTCTTTCTCCTTGACGACACGTTGCACTTCCTTTTGCCTGGAGCCAATCTCCAGGGAGGACAGATCGTGCAAAGCCGTCTCTGGGATGCCCTGCTCTGGAATATTCATAATACCACCGATATGGAGATCACCCGTCCTACTGAAATAATTATTGGACATAGTGCCTACCCGACGCCTTATCAAAATGTTGGCGAGTTTATTGAGGCCGCCAGCCAGGCAAGCATACGCTTCAATTTCACTTCCAAACGTACTGTGCGTAAAACTGTGACCCGCCCGGCACTGAATGCCCCGGATCAAACCACGAATGACGAGTTGCCGGCCCTCGCTCGTAAATTGGGCGTTCCTTATCTCTCGCTTTTACCAAAAAAGCCTTGCGCGCAACTACACCAGCTCATCAACGCCCAACTCGCCCAGGAGCTTTGCTGCTTTCCTGTTGGTCGCGATCGCAACATACTGACAGTGGCCATGTTAAATCCACAGGATCACTCGGCCCTTGAACGCCTTCAACAGGAGACCGGCCTACATATTTTCCCCGTTTTAACGCACCCCAAAGCACTGCAAACCGCGCTTGAGCAATTTGTTTGATGGCATCCTCTCGTGGTTCAAGAGCGATAATCTGTACGTCTTCTTATCGAGTGTAGTATACTTGCTTAAGATATCAGCACGAATTCCAGCGTGATATGTATAACTCACGCGACGTGCAACTTTTTCGTCGCAGGTGGCTCACCACTTGTGAAGGTGCGGGTGTGGCAGACGCCGTCAGGCCCACCCCCACCATAACAAAAAAATAAA
>JBGQJX010000330.1:0-5044 GCA_041499255.1 Ktedonobacteraceae bacterium
AAATATGATAGCCGCTGGTACAAAGATCGTTGGCGGCGTAACTCCGGGCAAAGGCGGAATGACAATAGAAGGCGTTCCTGTCTTTGATACTGTTCGCGAGGCAAAAGCAGCGACGGACGCCGAAGCCAGTTGTATATTTGTACCTCCCCCAGGCGCCGCGGATGCGATTATGGAGGCGGCCAGTGAGGGAATCGACTTGATCGTCTGCATCACCGAGGGCATTCCTGTGATCGATATGACCCGGGCTATGCTGGTTGTTCGTGAACATGGCGCCATCCTGATCGGCCCTAACTGCCCTGGCATGTGTACCCCTGGTCATGGCAAGATCGGCATCATCCCTTACCAGATTTTTAAACCAGGCCCCGTCGGCTTCATTTCACGCTCTGGCACGCTAACATACGAAGTTGTCGCATTACTCACCGAAGCAGGATTTGGACAATCGACTTGCATTGGCATTGGCGGAGATCCCATTATCGGAACGACCTTCGTCGACTACCTGAAGCTCTTCGAGGATGACCCGGGTACCGAGGTTGTCGTTATGTGCGGCGAAATCGGCGGCAGTGATGAAGAAGATGCTGCCGAGTTCATCAAAACGATGAGGAAACCCGTCGTGGCATTCGTCTCAGGACGTACTGCCCCTCCAGGCAAGCGCATGGGACACGCTGGCGCGATCATCTCCGGCAACACTGGTACAGCCCAGGGAAAAGTTGCTGCACTTGAGGCCGCACGTGTACCTGTTGCTGATACTATCTTCGAGATCCCTTACCTGGTCGAAAAAGCCCTGGCAAAATGACCATTCTGCAATTTGCCAGAGATACAGCGCCACAAGCATATTGCATTCCTGGCAAGTTATACACATATCCCTGGAAAAATATTCACTAAGGAAAAGCATGACCACCGCGCTGATCTACGATCCAATTTTTTTAGAGCACCTTACCCCTCCACGACACCCGGAGCGGCCACAACGTCTTGAGATGGCGATAAAAGTCCTGGAAGCTCTGGATTGGCTGCATCGAGATGGGTTGATCCAGATTCCACCGCGAGCTGCAACTGAAGATGATCTGGCTCTGATCCATGACCGCGCGTACATTCAGCAGGTCAGGGCTGCTGCCGAAGATGTGGCCAGGGAAGAGCAACGTGGTGGCCCCAGGACGCGCTTTTTTGCTACGGATACCTACGTCTCGGCGCAATCGTATGCTGCTGCAATCAAGGCTGCTGGTGCGCCGCTGACCGCCATTGATGCCATTATGCATGGCGAGGTTGACAATGCTTTCTGCCTTGTACGCCCACCGGGTCATCATGCTCTACCAGATGAAGCAATGGGTTTCTGCCTCTTCAATAATGTGGCCATTGCTGCACAATATGCGCTTGATCACTATGGGTTAGAACGGGTAATGATTATTGATTATGATGTACACCATGGTAATGGCATACAAGATATTTTTTACGCTGATCCGCGTGTGCTCTACTTTTCGATACATCAAGCGCCATTCTATCCAGGCACAGGGCAATCTGACGAACGTGGAGAAGGAGCGGGATTGGGTACAACTATCAACGTTCCCATACCAGCAACAGCGGGATATGAGGTATACGAGCCAATCTTCCGGCAGGTTATGGCACACGCCGC
This sequence comes from Ktedonobacteraceae bacterium, assembly GCA_041499255.1. Classification (GTDB taxonomy): domain Bacteria; phylum Chloroflexota; class Ktedonobacteria; order Ktedonobacterales; family Ktedonobacteraceae; genus UBA11361. Next base: position 1,628 of record JBGQJX010000330.1, read on the forward strand.
CGACCGTTTTGACCCACAATTGATCCTTGTCTCTGCCGGTTTCGATGCCCATTGGAATGACCCACTTGGACAGATGAATCTCTCCACAGCTGGTTACGCACAACTGACCAGAATGATAATCGAGCTGGCGCAAACACTCTGTAATGGCCGCCTGGTAATTGTTCAAGAAGGTGGATATAATCTGGATGTCATGGGAGCTTGTGTCGCCACCTGTATCAATTTGCTCCTGGGAGACGATGCAGCTGTAGACAGTCTCGGTGCCGGGCCAAATGCTGAGTTGGACTTCCACCTCAATGCAGAGGTATTAGTAGCTGAGTTACGGCGCCTTCATAAACTGACGGGCTATAGAATGCGTAATGCACCGAAACCCGACATCGAACGTTTACGTCGTGAAGTTAAAGGACCTGATGCGTAGGTGGGGATACGAAGAATACTAACGCGAAGCCTGGAAGAAATACGCCTATTAACCGCTGATGACATACCGCTAATCAGGCGATTACTCCATACTTCTGAATACGTCTATCAGCGCTTTACGCCTGAGGAACTCCCAATGCTCCTTTCACATTACCCTGCTCTGGGCTCGTTTCATGGCACTTCATTGCGTGGCTTCATCCTTTCCCAAACGGTCCATGCTCCTTCAGCATGGATCGGCGGATTCTGCGTAAGTTGGACAGAAAGTAAATCCTACCTAAAACTCCTTGATGATCTCCTTGATCACCTGACCCCGCACTTGATCACAAGGGGCGTGCGCTATCTCCATTACTCTGGCAACGATGAGCGGCATGATTGGCTGCGTGACGTGCTGCTCACGCGTGGATTCGTCCCCTATCGCTCGCTCTACTCATACGATAAGTTTGATTATCGCATTCCATCCCCGGGAAATCAGGAAGTCGCCATCCGTCACGTCGAGTTACGCGACATACCCACCCTCCTCACTATCGATGACGCTTGCTTCGAAGAGCTCTGGCGCTACGATGAGGTCTCTTTCAATGACATTGTCGCTACACATCCCTATTTCGTCGTTGCTGAGCTCAATGGCAAGATCATTGGTTATCAGTTCAATGCTCTTGATGGTGAGTATGGCTACCTGGTACGTATCGCTGTCCACCCTTCCGCGAGCGGACAAGGCATTGGCATACGTCTTATGGCGGAAGCAATACGCTTTTTTGAGAAGGCTCACGTATCACGCATTATGCTCAATACGCAGGAAGAGAATATTCACGCACATAGACTATACGAATGGTTCGGTTTTGTACGTCTTCAGCCGATGGGATTTGTGTTACGAAAGAGGTTGTAGGGAGCGATAGATTGGATCGTCAGACTAACCCCAACAATGACCACACTTCCAATGGTGCAGACTTATTTTTCACCTGTAAAGGCGCAAGATGGGAAACCATCACGTGCTGGCGCACCTGGACGAAAGTCGAGTGATTTAACAGAATATTATTATCAGAGGCGTTTGATTGCAGGCGTGAGGCCACATTCACCACATCTCCAATCGCTGTATAATTCTGCATACGACCGGTTGAACCAAGATTCCCGACAACCCCCAGGCCTGTGTTTACGCCAAAACCAAAGGCCAAAGGGATCTCCTGAGGATGATCCTGCTGATAATTCTGCACAGCTTTTCTCATATTCCAGGCAGCGCGCACCGCTCGATAAGCATGATCACTCTGGGGCAGTGGCGCGTTAAAAATAGCCATCAAAGCATCGCCCATGAAGGCCGTCACGGTTCCTTCCTCGTGCCAGATCTCCTCAACCATGATGCCTAGATAACTGTTGAGCAGGTTCATCATCTCTTCGGGAGCCATACTCTCGCTTAGCCGGGTATATCCTCGAATGTCGGCAAAAACAACAGAAATTTCCTTGGTTTCTCCACCGAGGTTCAGTGCCATAGGATCCTTGATGAGTTGTTGCACAACGTTGGGATGAACGTAACGTTCGAATATGCGCCGCACCCGTTTCGCTTGAGCCTCTGAGCGCTTCAACTCCGTGCGGTCGTCAATTACAATAGCTATACCAATGTGGTTGTTCTGTGTATCCAACAGTGCGGAGACGTAGAGGTTCAAGTTTACTTCTCCAGCGCCAGGTATGTCACAATCGATCGAACTTGTGACCATTGTGCCATGTTCGTGTTGCACCCTGGCGCTTTGCAGCAATTCACTGATACCGACCTGTGGTCTGTCAACAAAAACGAGCTGGTGATGTTTGCCTATCGCATTCCTTGGATCCATACGCAGGATTTTCGCCGCTGCGTCGTTAAAAGTTGTGACTATACCTGAGGAGTCAGTAGTAATAACACCATTGGCTATGGAAGAAAAGATATTGTCCATATATTGCTTATCTTCGTTAACCTTGCGAATCGTCCTGGTCAGGTCAGCAAAGAGACGCGCATTATCAATGGCAATCGCCGCTTGATGACAAAAAGCCAATAGAAGCTCGCGATGTTTTGGGCCAAACAGGTTTGCGTTGATACGGCTATCAACATAAACCGCACCTATACAATGGTCGCGCACAACCAGCGGCGCGCACATAATTGAGCGGATGCCAAAGGCCATGATACTCTCTTGCTCCTTAAGAGCATCATCTGCCTGCGCGTCATCGGTCAGAATTGGCTCTCTCGTTCGTACTACGCGATTCACTGTACTGCGGCTATTTCTATAGGCACTTCTATCGATCGGTTGTCCTTGTTTATCAAGCGCGATAGTAAATTCAAGCTCATTAGTTACTGGATCCACCAATGCGAGGAAACCACTCTCTGCGTTGACAAAACGGATCACCTGCTCCATAACCAGGCGCAAAACCTGGTCAAACTCAAGTGTAGAATTAAGCACCCGTGCAATATCATAGAGTGTCTCAAGCTCATTGCGTTCTCTTTTAAGCGTGTTGATACTCGAATTAAGAGCTTTGCGCTCCCGTTCAAAGGGAGTAAGTACACCCGAAGAAACTGATTGTGGTGCTTTATTGTCCTTTTGGCTCTGCAATATCTGTAACACACGCTGGAGAGTTTGACTGAGCCGCCCTAATTCCAGGTCAGCCAGTCGACTCAAGTGCAGGGAGTCGCTCAGTAATCGAACACGAGGGTCGCTGCCTTCATTTGCAAAGGTACCCTCGACAGCCTTTTCTAACTTCTGTGTATGCTCATGTAATCCACGCGAAATTCGCATCAACGCCTCACCGATAGAACGTAAGTCGTTGTAAGCCTTCGAAGCCAAATCAGGTGATACGCTCAAGCGTCTTCCTCCATCTCAGGAATATTCAGGAAAAAGCGAAATTTAGTTGTAGCAAACGGGCATCGACATGCGATGTGTGCATTGCAATAATGCAAAGGGACCGACCCCCCAAAAGGTAAGGGCATGATCTCTATCAATTAGACGTTCATGCCCTCACATTATAGCACAGCAGATTTTGGACTGG
>JBGQJX010000331.1:0-5023 GCA_041499255.1 Ktedonobacteraceae bacterium
ATATTTCGTCACTGAACTGATCAGGTTCGCGACACCTGTAAGCCAGAATGCGCAAGAAGCAATACATGTAGAGGCTGTTGCACGGATGGCGGCTCAAACGGCGCTGACAACATTTACGGTGTTCTGCGGATTATTCCTGATCATCTTTGTTGAGCCGCCCACGAAATTCTGGGTAGGGAGTAAACCACTGCGTGGAGATAAACGCATTGTCCTCTTAGCTTTAACCATGTTTATCACTTACGTGATATTGTTATTCATACCGCCGCTGCGTGCATTATTTAACCTTACAGTGCTTGGTTTTTATGATTACCTCTTTATTGGACTGCTCGCGATAGTATGGGTTTTTGTTGTACGCTGGGTTTGGCGCGCACGCTTTCTGGAGAGACTGCTGGCAATAAAATAGGTAGGTGCGCTCACGTGAGTGAATATTCAAAAAGCTCTCAAGTTTGCGCCGATACGCAATAGCCTCAGGGCGCGTTCAGCGCAATCGCTGGTCAACTCCGCCGCGTGCTCCATGGCGTAGGACAATGTCATAGGGCCGGAAGGCAACACGGCGACAGCATCTACACCAAGTGTATAGACGACCTGGTAGCCGTTGCCCAGGCTGCCAGCGAGCGCCAGGACTGGTAGCCCGTAGCGTTTCGCCATTGCCGCGACGGCCCCGACACTTTTGCCATAGGCGGTTTGCGAGTCCAACTGACCTTCTGCTGTAATTACAAGGTCTGCCGCGCGCATTTGCTCTTCAAGCTTGACAGCCTCGAGCACAATCTGCGCGCCAGGGCGCAACGTGGCATGGAGGAAAGTCAGAAGGCCTGCGCCAAGCCCTCCCGCGGCGCCTGATCCAGGAATATTACCGACGGTTAAGCCGAGATCGCGCTCGATGATTTGAGCATAATGAGCAAGCGCTGCGTCTAATTGGACGACCATTTCAGGGGTGGCACCTTTTTGTGGGCCGTAGACGGCCGATGCGCCAGTAGGTCCATAGAGCGGATTGTTGACATCGCAGGCAACCTGGACGGTGCATTCCTGCAGGCGCGGATCTATGTTTGAGATGGAAATATGAGAGAGTGTTGCGAGCGCTGCACCACCGCGCGCAAGCTCTTTGCCATCCTCTGTAAGGAGCGCTGCACCGAGGGCCTGGGCCATACCCGCGCCGCCATCGTTAGTGGCGCTGCCGCCGATGCCAATGATGAAGTGACGGCAGCCGGCATCGAGGGCCGCAAGGATTAGCTCGCCCACGCCGTAAGTGGTGGTGATGCGTGGGTCGCGCTGGCCTGGTGGGACGAGAGGCAGCCCGGCACAGGCGGCCATTTCGAGGGCTGCTGTATGTCCATCGCCGAGCAGTCCGAAGAAGGCGGAGACAGGAGTACCCAGGGGGCCAGTTACTGTTTGCGCTACAATGCTACCGCCTGTGGCATCGACCAGCGCCTGTACGGTGCCCTCACCTCCATCGGCTACGGGGATAGTGGCGATTTCAGCCTCTGGATAGACCAACTTTGCTCCGGTGGCGATAGCCTGTCCGGCCTCGGCTGCCGTGAGACTTCCTTTGAGCGATTGGGGAGCGATGAGGATGCGCATAGGCTATCTACTCCTTGAAAGATTTAGAGACTCTGTTCTTGCTTGCATTATAGCAGACGGCAGGAGGAAGAAGAGGGTGAGCAGATGGAAGCCCAGCAGCAAGGTTGACCGCGAGGGTCAACCCTACTATAGACGGGAGGCGCTGGCGAGCGGTGTTGTTGATGGCTGGAGTTGTTGGGGGAATTGCACAAATTGGGTAGGTTGCTCTATACTAGGCAAGGTGAAAGAATATTGAATCTGTATTTGTTGCGGAGCCTTTTATGTTGAATGGCCTGGATTATTCGTGGCACCTAAATTTGATATCGCTGCTTGCTCTGGCGTTGATATGCTTGCTTTACATTTTGGGAATCAGATTGGCAGGTAGAGGTGGCGCACATCCTCCTCTCAATAGGTGGCGGCTAGCGGCTTTTATTTCTGCCATTGTTTTGGGCGCCTTTGTGTTGCTGACGCCCCTTGATACCGTTGCACGAACGCAGCTTTTTGCCGCGCACATGCTCCAGGCTGTTGTCCTGACCACGCTGTGCGCTCCGCTGCTGCTGGCAGCTTGCCCTGATTGGCTGTTGCAGCCTATTTTAGTACAACCTGTTTCGCGGGCTATTGCCCAGGCGCTTACCCGGCCCCTGGTTGCTTCCTTGCTCTTCAACCTCACTTTTTTGGCCTGGCACGCGCCTGTAATTTATAATGCCGCGCAAAGGAATACCGCGCTTTATCAGGTTGAAATGCTCAGCATCCTGTTTATGGCTTTGCTTAACTGGTGGCCGCTGATCGGGCCATTGCGCGAGTTACGCAATTTAAGTTATCCAATACAGATGCTTTATGCCTTTCTGGATGGGCAACCAGTGGATATTCTGGCCTTTTTACTGGTCTTTACGGGGACGGTGTTTTACAAGCAGTATGTTATACCACAGCCGTTTATACAATTTGGTTACACTGCGGTGGCAGACCAGACGGTCGCGGGAGCCTGTTTGCTGGTACCGGGGTTGGTTGACCTGGTCGTGATGTCGCCGCTGTTCTTCCGCTGGCTGGCGCAGATCGAACAACAGGCGAAGCTTGCCGATCAAAGGCGGCAGGAGGAAGAGGAAGCGGAGGAGGAAGAAGAGGGTGAGCAGATGGAAGCCCAGCAGCAAGGTTGAATATTTGCTTTGGTTCTGTCCTGGTGATTTTTCCAGGTGACAAAGACACAATAGCCGGGTATACTGCTTCTCATTAGAGTGTCTGCTGGACTAAGGGAGCTACCCGTGGATGATATCAAGGAAACTGGGCGAGTTGAGGCCTTTAGTGATGGCGTCTTTGCCGTGGCGATTACTTTGCTTGTTTTAAACGTTCAGCCGCCATCCCTCTCTACGCCTCAGTTTTTTGTAGATAGCGCACTTGGCGAGTATCTGCGGCATCAATGGCCGATGCTGCTGGCCTTTGTGACCAGCTTTGCCACTATAGGCATCATGTGGATAAACCATCATAGGTTGTATACTCATATCAAACGCGCGGACAATACGCTGCTTGTGCTCAATCTACTCCTTTTGCTGGTGATCGTTTTTATTCCCTATCCTACTGCGTTACTGGCGCAACAATACGCGGTGCATCCCTCTGAACATCTTGCCGCGGAAGTCTACTGTGGGACGGATGTGATCTTAGCGGTCTGCTTTAATCTTCTCTGGCGCTATGCCTCTTTTCGCAACCGGCTTTTAAGTAAAGACGCGGATCCAGTTGCTGTGCGGGCTATTAGCCGGCAGTATGTATTTGGCCCTTTGCTCTACCTTATTTCTTTCGGCCTGGCGTGGGTCAATGTGCCAGCCAGTATTATCCTGACTTTCATGCTTGCTTTATTCTTTGCTATTCCTGGCCGCTCTCTTGGCCTGCTTCCGTAAGCTTGTGAGCCTTTTTCGAGGAGTGTGGACCTATGCTTCCCAACTGCATTGGATTTGTAATGCCTGGCGCAGACGGTGTTCATAGAGCTGGCGGGGTATTTCGGTTACGCCTAGCGATTGCAGGTGCGGGGTGAGAAATTGGGTATCGTGTAGGATGTAGCCTCTGGCTTGGAGGTGCTCTACAAGGGCGACCAGGCAGACTTTTGAGGCGTCGGTGGCGTGGGAAAACATGCTTTCGCCCATAAAAGCGGCTCGGAGCGAGATGCCGTAGAGCCCTCCGACGAGGGTGCCATCCTGCCATGCTTCTACGCTGTGTGCCAGCCCGGCGTGATAGAGGTGGGTGTAGGTGGCAATAAAGGCTTCGTTGATCCAGGTCTCTTTTCTGGCAGCACAGAGGCGCATCACGGCTTCAAAGGCTGTGTCCATGCGTACTTCATAGATGCCTTTGCGGATGGTGGCACGCAGTGAGCGGGAGATGTGCAGGTTGTGGTGTTCGAGGATGGCGCGGGGGTCTGGCGCGTACCAGTGTATGGCGCCGTCATGATCTGCCATGGGGAAGATGCCCTGGGTGTAGGCGTTGATGACCATGAGTGGGTCAAGCTGCTGTTGTGTTTTTCTGGGCATAGACTGGGAGTCCTTTAGGCATAAAAAAGCTATTGACTTCCTGTTACTGATAGGCTATTATACTACTCGTGCACGCGAGTGAACATAGGCCGATGTGGCGGAACGGTATACGCGCTTGTCTCAAAAACAAGTCCCGCAAGGGTTGAGGGTTCGAATCTCTCCATCGGCACCTCGAATGAGATAGCTAACGTCTCAAGCCAGTTGATAAGCGGCTTGAGGCGTTTTTATTTTTGAAGAAAACCACTGTTGAATGGAGTTAGAGGTGGGAAGGACGTGTTGTCATGATTCAACCGCCCTTGTTTGTTGAAGGTGATTTTACGCGATGGAGAAAGTACTGCGACTTCATTCCTCTCGACGTAATCGCTTATTTGATCTTGTCGATTGCTACGACGGCTACTATGAAGATGGCTAAACTAGCAGCACAGAAACTGACCCATCCTCCTGTACCTCCGACGAAAACCAGGCAAAGAACAGCAACCGCCAGAAGCGTCAGCATCGCAATCGCGAACACTATGAGTCGAAGTATATTCTTGTTGTCACGCGGTTCCGGATACACTTTTCCTACTGGCCCTTCTCTCAGTAGGTGCTCGTAGGATGTCTCATTTTGTTGGCGGGCGTATGCCTGATCTCCCTCATATCTCCCATAGGTCGGGCCTGCTTGTTCGTATGTTGACTCACTAGTTTCCTTTTGTGGCATCATGTTGTATTGTTCCTCTCGTTCAGGCTCTCTTTAGCACACCGATTTCTCAATTGAGATACGTGTGAGAGCATGCAGAGTTGTAAGAAGCGATTCTATGTCTGCAAGAAAAGCAGCTTTTGCAGCGTGCGCGGTCCAGTTAGCCACTGAACATATTTCATCATTCTTTGATGGATTGAGCCAATGATGGTGTTGGTTGTGCCAGGTCTTTGTTTGTGAGCATGGCGAGGGCGGCAGGGATGGCACCGATGAAGAG
>JBGQJX010000332.1:0-5019 GCA_041499255.1 Ktedonobacteraceae bacterium
CGGCTCATCGGGCAATCGGCGAAATCATGCTTGACCGCGTCTTCGGCTCTGCTGGCGACAAAGTCGTGATCGAGGATTATCTACAGGGCATCGAGATTGGCGCGACCGCTATCTGTAACGGGACGCAATTTCTCCCGTTGAAACTGACGCAAGATCACAAACGCGCGCTTGACAATGATCAGGGACTGAATACCGGCGGCATGGGAGCATTTACCCCCCTGCCTTTCGTCGATAGCTCACAGGAGCAGCAGATCTGCGCGCAAATCGTTGCCCCCACTCTCAATGCTCTCAATGCACGAGGTATTCACTTCAGCGGTGTTCTTTACTCCAACATCATGCTTACCGAGCGCGGCCCGATGGTACTGGAGCATAATACCCGATTTGGTGACCCGGAAACCCAGGCCCTCATGCTGCTCTTACAAGCAGACCTGCTCGATGTGTTAGCCTTCGCCGTAGGACCCCAATTTATTGCGCCCGATACACTATGGCATCCAGGATACGCGGTGAGCCTGACACTGGCCTCTGGTGGTTATCCTGGTAAATATCGTACCGGCCTCCCTATTGCGGGAGTTGAGGAGGCGGGCCGTTTGAAGAGCGTGCAGATCTTTCACGCGGGAACTGCCCTGCAAGACGGACGCCTGGTAACAGCAGGCGGGCGTGTCCTCAGCGTCGCTGCTTATGGAGAGACGTTGCCAGAAGCTGTAGCCAGAGTATACGATGCTGCGGCACATATATCATTCGAAGGAATGCACTATCGCCGGGATATTGCCTCGCAGGGGCTGCGAGTATCAAACAAGGAATAATTTATGACCTCACAAGTAATCATCATCATGGGCAGTAAGAGTGATCTCTCTCATGCCCAACCTGTAGTAAAGACCCTCAAGGCACTGGAGATCAGCTATCAGATGCGTATCTGTTCTGCTCACAAGGCCACGCAGCGCCTCTTAGCGATACTGCATAGTTACGAGCAAGAAGGGCCATTAGTCTACATCACCATCGCTGGCCGCTCAAATGCCCTTTCTGCCGTGGTCGATGCCAACACGCGCTATCCGGTTATCGCCTGCCCGCCATATAGTGAACGTTTTGCTGGTATGGATGTCCTCTCGTCGCTCAGGCTGCCCTCGGGGATAGCATCTCCTACCATTTTAGAGCCAGAAGGCGCCGCCCTCTTAGCAGCAAAAATATTGGCCCTCTCAGATACTCAACTGCTGCAACGTTTGCTGTATTATAAAGAAAAGGTTGTCTCTGAACTGGTCATAGCGGATGAAGAGTTACAGCGAGATGAGCAGCGTTAATATGCCTGAGACGCCACTTCGCCTCGCTGTTCTTCTCTCGGGCAGCGGCACTAACTTGCAAGCGCTCATTGACGCAATCGAAAGCAAACAACTCCCCGGCGTTGAGATTGCCCTGGTGGTCAGCAACAATCCCAACGCCTACGGCCTACAACGAGCGTTAAAACATGCTCTACCTGCCATCTATTTACCCAATGCACCCCAAAAAGCAGCAATGTCCGAAAACGAAGCTCGTCTCATCTCCTTATTACACCTCTTTCAAGTTGATTACATCGTCTTAGCTGGCTGGATGCGTATCCTCAGCGCCGCTTTTCTAGAGCAGTTCCCCAGCCGTGTAATCAACCTGCATCCAGCCCTGCTGCCCGACGATGGTACAGGCAATACATTTACCACCAAAAATGGAATTGAGATACCAGTCTTGCGCGGCCTTCACGCTGTCAGGCAAGCGCTAGACGCGGGTATAAAAGTGACGGGAAGCACCGTCCATTATGTAACCCCGGCGGTTGATGCCGGGCCGGTTATCTGCCGCGAAGAGGTCACAATAGAGCCGGGCGATACGGAGGAGAGTCTGCACGAACGAGTGAAAGCCGTGGAGCACCGCCTGATAATAGAGGCGGTAAGAAACTTGCAGAAGAAAGAAACTACCAGTCAATAAAATAATGACTTTTAACAAAGCAACCCGGTCAACCGTAATGCTCTATCAACGTTCAAGAGAGAGGAGAAATGTAGTGGCAATCCTTGCGGTTGCCAGGTCTCAATACAGTAAATGAAGTGTGACAGCACAGTAGGGGCCGATTTATCGGCCCCGCTGAATTTATCAATATCCGGATTAATTTGGTAAACTCCATAGTATCACTACCCAGGCTTGTAATTTTTATTAACTTCTTTTCAAGAAAATATATTTCCGGTATTCAACCATCATAACTTTCAACCATATGTAGCAAAGAAGTGGAAAGACCACCACAACCAGTCTGTTGTATTGAAAAGCTTTTTTGAAATCAGCATGAAGAACGCAGGAAATAGCCCTGACCATGCCGCAACCGGGGCATCTCACACCAGACACCTTACGAATCAAGCACATCGATGGACGTGCTTCAAACCATGAGGTAGGAACAAGCGCAAAAGCCAGGGGAAGGAGAATATACCATCCTGCCTTCCCTAAAGACTTGCGTGAATCGTCGCTCATTATCTTTTGAGCAGCGGGAGACCATTACTATCCCTGTAACTATCTGTGAGGATCATGATAAAATCAATTAACCACCAGATACCACAACCACCACCCGTGAGCAGTTGAATGACTCCTATCGCAGTTCGGCCTGTGTAGAAGCTATGTACTCCTAGGTATCCCAGGAAGATACATAACAAAAGAGTAGTTAACCAGTCTTTCTGCATGGTCTGAAAAGGTTGCATAGGTTGCATCGGGGGCATTTGTTGATAACCCATAGAATTTCCTCCTGTGACCTGAGTTTGACCTGACCTGACCTGTTTGAAATATGTGCGAGATAGGCCTCTTATCCAACACCACAATCTCAAAAATAACCATTGAATACCTGCTATCAATCGCAGTCGAGCCTTCCTTATTGGAGATTGGACTGGATATCCTCGCTATATTATAGGTATACTGTTGCGATGTCAATCCCCGCCTTCCATCGAGTAATACTCTATCTAAAGGGCTATGGCGCATTTTGTGATAAAATATCGGCACAATGAACCTGTGGGCCGAATTTGACAACCAGCGCGCACAAAAAGAAGCTGTGGGACATAAACATACACGTCGTCTCACTGAACAGGTCGTACTGTCCAGGTTACGCGAGTGGCTGTTGCAGGACTACGCCTCTTCCTACTGCCGTTCACTGGCGGCTATGCGTATCTATCGCCGCTGTTATTGGATCGATGGCTGGGGTAATAACGCGCGTACAAACGTGGGAGCCATCAATCAAGATGTTGGCTCTAATAATTCTTCCAAAATACATACGGCTCTTACCTCTTCCCCTGTTCTCCAGCCAATAGTCTCCCTCTCCAAACTCCTGGCTCAGGAGACTAAACCAATTGCCCTTCATGGCATCGTACTTGGCTCTGGGAGCAGCAGGCGAAAAGAGAGCAGAGCGAGGCGCCATGGTGATATGGATACAGAAGTAAATGCTTCTGTTGCGCCAGTGAAAGATACGTTAGTATTGCCAAAAGAAAGTGCTATTGTGCCTGGAAGTTGGTTGGAAATAGCGCCAGCATTATTGAAAGAGATTGAATCTTCACCGGCTATTTTCTTGCTCAATCCCTTTGGACAGACTCTCTTCACCTATGATGATCTCCTCCCGCTCTATCAACGTAAATCGGCTCCTACTGAACTCTACCTGCTTATTCCACACCAGCAGGCAGAGGCGCGTGTGCTTTCATCGTCTCACACTCCCGCGGGAGTAGCTGCATTAACAGCCTTGCTGCGCACAGACCGGTGGAAGACGCTCCTCCCGAAGAATGAGGAGCCAATGCCCTTACTGGATGGAGTCATTGACCTCTTGTTGTCCTCAATGCGGCAGCATTTTCTCTGGGTGCAGCGTATTGCTTTTCCGCTGTTGGTGCGGCCAGCTATTGTAGAAAAGGCGCCATACACTGTAATTTTTGCTACCCGCAGCAAAGATAGCCTCGCCAGTATGAATGATGCGGTCTGTCTCTATCACCGCCGTCTAGCTGAACAGAGCCACCAGGGACTGTTAGGAGAAGAGTGGTTTGCCGGGCAGTATCGAGAGCGCTTCGCGGAGGAACTGCGGCAATTACGTCAGCACCTGCTGCGCCAGGGAAAAGCGCAGCGTACGCGGCGATGGCCTGATTTACGCCAGCAGTTGCTGCCCATCTACTTTGGTCAATTTACGCTTCTTGATTATGACGAAGCGATTTGTGCGTTATTGGATCAGGGGGATGTGCGCTGTGAGTGGAAGCGCATGCCGGCAGGTGCTGAGGGGCAGCGAGTGCCTGGGAACCAGGATACCCTGCTGTGGAGATGAAATCCTATGCTGCATTGAGCACAAAAAAGAGGTATTACTAGGGGGAAACGCTGGGCATGGGGAATCCCAACGTTTTAGTAATGCCTCTCAGTATAGAAACGTAGGGATTGGCGGATTGGTGGCATAAAATAGCAGGAAAATACTAAAGATGTAATTTTTGAACTTGAGAAGAACAAAAGGACGGAAGCCCAATACGCTTCCGTCCTTTTGTTCTTCTTATCAGATGCTATGACACCTGGCCTGCTGCGCTAATTCATGCTCAAGCGTCTGTACAAATTTTTCGATAAACTGGTCATCGTACTCAGAAACCAGTCCTCCTTCACGCATCACCGAGAAGGTTGTCAACACTGCGGGTTTTATCTCTTCAAGACTCACTTCATCTTGTCGGGTTGTTTGTTGAGTAGCAGGTTGCTTGTATAAAAATCCTATCCTGCCGTACAGGTTTTGTAGAAAATTTGGGTTATTCCTACGTTGTTTATTGCTGATTTCAGCTTTATTGATACGGTCTGTGGCCTGGGCAATCTCGACCTCGTGCCTGAGATCGTCCATGTGCTGTTGTGACTGTTGCTGACTAAAGTATGAATGCATCTTTAACCCCCTTCGTCTAAAAAGGCGAATGCATAACGGAACGTTTGCGACAAGTGCGACAAACGCGACAAACGCGACAAGTATAAACGAACGCAACTACAAACTCATTTGTTTTAAGGGACTGAAAGGAACAACCAGAG
>JBGQJX010000333.1:0-5014 GCA_041499255.1 Ktedonobacteraceae bacterium
ATATATCTACCGGTGTCATAATGCCGGGAGATCCGCAGGATATTAAGATCATTACGGTCGCCCCTGTCAATTATCCTACTGTCCTCTTGCCCAAAGTAAGCTGAAGAAGACCATTGATAGGGCGACCATGGACTAAGCGAGCACGAGGGGGCGAGCACGAGCACAAGCCACGAGGGCGAGCACAAGGCATCGCCCCTACTATGGACGAACGAGGTTGATCAGCGGGCAAGGTGATCACATGCGGGGCGTGGGCATGTAGGCGACCGTGGGCAGGGCGACCACATCAAGATAGGGCGACCACGAGGGTCGCCCCTACAGGACGGGTGTATCTTCGCTATTAGCGTTTTGTGTATTGTGGGGCTTTGCGAGCGCGCTTCAAGCCGGGCTTCTTGCGTTCTTTCATGCGTGGGTCACGAGTAAGGTAGCCAGCCTTGCGCAGAGGGAGCCTCCATTCAGGATTTACTCGCAACAGAGCACGAGCCACTGCGTGGCGGATAGCGCCTGCCTGGCCGCTGGTGCCACCACCAACAACACGCACAGTCATGCTATACACGTTGCCTAGCTCAAGCAACCGTAGGGGGGCGTTCATGGTGGCAGCAGGAGTTTCACGGGTGCCAAAATAGGCCTGGGCACTTCTCCCGTTGATTGTAATACTGCCATCACCATTGGGATACAGGCGCACGCGTGCTACAGCCGTCTTACGCCGTCCCATACCATAATAATACTCACCTTTGATGGTATCGGCCAAGGTAGGTTCCTCTTTCTTGTTTACTTAGACTCAGCAGTCTCAGTGGGCTGCTTTAGCAATGCCTGCGGACCTGTCCAGGGAACGGGTTTCTGAGCCTGGTGCGGATGCGTTGGGCCAGCATAGACCTTGAGATGGGACATGATGTCCGCGCCCAGACGATTATGCATAACCATACCACGTACCGCGTGTATCAAAGCGCGCTCAGGGAATTTGCTCTCCAGTGTTTGACGCAGGGTAATCTGCTTTAAACCTCCTGGATACTGACTATGACGATAATAGACTTTCTGGTCCATACGCTTGCCAGTGACAGCTATCTTGTCTGCATTGATTACAACCACGAAGTCGCCGCTCTGGAGGTGTGGCGTAAACGTGGGCTTATGCTTACCGCGCAAAATCTGTGCGATCTGTGACGCCAATCGGCCTAGAACCTGACCCTCTGCATCGATAATATACCATTTAGGGTCCAGGTCAGCGGCCCTGGCGCTATATGTCTTCATCATTGTTTGATACTCCAAACTCTTCAGGATAGTCAACCCGTACCAGACACAGCCCATGTGGTGGGGCCGCTGAACCAGGGTGCGTCTTCTCCGCATTTTGCACAATGGTGGCAAACTCAGCGAGGCTGAGACGTTTCTGCCCTACCAGCAACAATGTCCCGACGGTTCTGCGAACCATTCCTGTAAGAAAAGCGTCCGCAGTAAAATCACAATAGATAAGTGCCTTTGCCCGTGCATCTTCACGAATGCAGCGTGCCTCTAGCATCGTACGAATACAAGAATGTGGGCCCGCTTTCTTTGGATTTGTCTCATCAGGACTTCGTCCAAACGCTCCAAAATCCTTGCGCCCCAACAATAGCTGGCATGCTTCGTTCACCAGGTCAACATCTAACGCCTGTGGGCGATGATAGCTGTACCGGGCCAGCAATGCTGCCGGCGCGGCATCATTCCAGATGGTATAGCGATAGGAACGCCTCAAGGCGCTAAAGCGAGCATGAAAGCCTTCCTGAACCTCTCGCACCCACCGTACCGCTACCGCAGCGGGTAAAACAGCATTGAGAGCGCGTCGCCACACCTGGGGCGTCAAGTGACTATTGGTACGAAAATGTATCACCTGGCCGCTTGCATGCACCCCAGCGTCTGTTCGCCCCGCCCCATTCACTACGGACTGCTCACGAGAGATGCTGGCAATCGCTGCTTCCAGTACTCCCTGCACTGTCTGCCCATGGCTATCAGGTTGGCGCTGAAAGCCGTGATAATCGGTACCATCATACTCAATGCCACATGCAATATTCATTGTTTTAATGTTGAATGAGGTGCTATATTTGTGCACCCAACATTTTTACCCCACTCCGCGTGGGAGGCGATAAATCGGGTCCCTACACGAGGGCGATCTGGGCCATGTCTGCCGCGTCGCCCTTACGCTTGCCTAATTTAGTGATGCGTGTATAACCGCCAGGACGACCTTCATAGCGCGGAGCCAGTTCATCGAACATCTTCTTGACGACCAGTTCGTCTGGCAATGCGCTGAGAATAAGGCGGCGGGCACGCAGTTCAATAACCATTGACTCATACGCGGCCTGTAATGCCTTTTCGGCATCATTCTCGTTAGAGATGATGCGCAGCAATTCTTCACGCCGTCCTTTGAGTTTGTTCTCCAGGAATTTGCGCCCTTTATCGGTTAAGGGGGGCTTATTCTGGTCAGCTCGCTCATCATTTGAGGCAACTTTCTTTTGCAGAGAGTAGCGACCTCGGCGAGCAAAAACTAGAATTTGTAAAGCTTTGTCCTCGTCGGGAATGGCGTCATACAGATGTTCCCGGGACGCCTGGCGCCCCTTCACAGCCATATCTATTAGCTTCTCAACCTCGCTACGAATGGCGCGAGCACGCGCTTCCGTAGTTTCAATTCTATCGTACCGAATGAGGCCTGCCATCATGCTACGGCGCGCTGCACGGCGGCGTGGCTCGGGCATACTCATGCGATTACCGGCAACTCGGTGCCTCACCTTAGTCCTCCATTTCGTGATCGCCGTCCATGTCGGCTCCAACAGCACTCGTGCGCGGATTCGGCAGGAATCCGCGTAGGAGTAAACGCTCACGCAATTCCTGCAAGCTTTTTTCACCAAAGTTACGCACACCCAGTAGGTCTTCCTCATTCATCGAAAGCACTTGACCGACCTTTGTGATATTGCTGCGCTTGAGGCAGTTATAGGCTCGCACTGATAGATCAAGTTCTTCAATAGGTGTATCGTAAATCTTCTGTGGTATTGGCAAGCTGCTTAGCGGTGCCTTCTCCGGTTCAGTCAACACAGCGCGGTAGTTGGCCAGCTGTGTGAAGTGACGCACCAGAATATCGGCGCTTTGCCGCAGAGCTTCATCCGGCGTGATCGTTCCATCCGTTGTAATTTCAAGAATTACTTTATCAAAGTTGGTTATTTGCCCTACGCGCGTATGTTCCACCGTGTAATTCACATTTTGCACTGGTGTGTAAATGGCGTCGACAGGGATCACCCCAATAGGTTGATCTTCTTTCGAGTCAGCAGGAACATAGCCTCGACCGGTCTCAACAACCAGTTCCAGCTCGAGACGGGCATCTTCATTATCAAGTGTCGCAATATGGAGATCGGGATTGACAATCTCTACGGTGCTGGGAGCCATAATATCGGCTGCCGTGACTTCACGCTCTCCACTAACTTCCAGTCGCATCGATACTGGATGGTCTGAGAAAGAGCGCAGGCGCAACTTCTTGACGTTCAACACGATATCAGTGACATCTTCCATCACATTCGGGATGTCTTGAAACTCGTGCTGTACGCCTTCAATGCGTATAGAGGTTACCGCTGCTCCCGGCAAGGAAGAGAGTAACACACGCCGCAGCGAGTTGCCCAGGGTTACCCCGTATCCCGCCTCTAAAGGCTCAATATCATAGCTCGCATAATTATCCTGCGTTTTTGTATTCTTGATGCGAGGCAGAGTAATATTATCTTGCAAGGTTCTAACCTGCCTTTCTTTTTCTACCACAGAAACCAGAAATCTTTGGTAGTCCAAGAGTTTTGTGCCCTATGACGGTCTTTGTGAGACCGAGAAGGCTTGTTCCCATCCGCCAGTTCAACGTATAACTACCGCTGATAAAGTTCAACCACCATTTGCTCTTCAAAGGGCAGTTCGAGATCGGTTCTTGACGGCAGTGTTAGAACACGACCAGTCATTGCATCAGTATTTAAGCTTAGCCAGGCAGGCACGCCTTTCTGCGCGAGCAATAATGCACGGATCTTGAAGTACTCAAGTCCCTTCGCCCGTTCGCGTACAGAAATCACGTCATTCGGCTTAGCAATAAATGAAGGAATATCGGTCTTGCGGCCATTGACGGCAAAATGTCCATGACAGACAAGCTGGCGCGCCTGGGCACGAGAGTCAGCAAAGCCAAGGCGATACACCAGGTTATCCAGGCGCATTTCCAGCACCTGTAGCAAGTTCTCGCTGGTCTTTCCAGGGCGACGAGCCGCAACATCGAAGTGTTTGCGGAACTGGCGCTCTAAAACACCATAGGTTCGACGAACTTTCTGCTTCTCGCGCAATTGCAACGCGTAGCCAGAAGCTTTACGTGGGCGACCACCGCCATGCTGTCCTGGGCGAGTATTGCGACGTTCTAGAGTGCATTTCGTCATGCACTTGTCGCCTTTTAAAAACAGTTTTACCCCCTCACGCCTACAAAGTTTGCAGACGGGGCCGGTATAACGTGCCATTCAGTTCAATCCTCCTCACACGCACAGCGCAAGTTACACACGCCGCCGCTTGGGCGGCCGGCAGCCATTGTGCGGAATAGGTGTTACATCGATAATCGAAGTGACGGATAGGCCAGCGTTTTGTAGTGAACGAATCGCTGCCTCTCGACCGGAGCCAGGACCTTTTACATACACTTCTATCTGGCGTAGGCCATGTTCCATCGCCTTACGAGCTGCTGTCTCAGCGGTGACTTGCGCAGCATAAGGGGTGCTCTTGCGAGAGCCTTTGAATCCCTGTCCACCAGCACTACCCCACGCGATAACGTTACCATTGGGGTCAGTCAAGGTCACAATGGTATTATTAAATGTTGCTTGAATATGAGCTTGCCCACGCGGAATGGACTTTCGTTCACGCCGTCTTGGTTTGCCCGTTGGTTTCTTTTTGTCTCCTGCTGCCATTCTTCTTGCGATACCTCCCGGCGCTACTTCTTAGCTACGGCTTTTTTCTTGCCTGCTACAGTTCTCTTTGGTCCACGTCGTGTACG
>JBGQJX010000334.1:0-5010 GCA_041499255.1 Ktedonobacteraceae bacterium
CAAATGGCGATGATGGGCAACTTGCCCTATACAGTGTTGCGTGACGCTGTTTTCGCACATCCAACGCTAGCGGAATCGCTGAACAATTTGTTTACTATGTTCGATGAGTAGGGAGATGGTAAGCCAGCGAGGGCCGATAAATCGGCGGTGTGCACGATAAATCGGTCATAAGAAACCGTTCTTTTATAACTTGACTTTAACATGCATCAAATCAGTGGCAAACTGTACTTCACCCTTATAAGCACGACGGATGGATTGTCGTACCTGATCCTGGGCTTTTGCGATGGGCGGCGAGAGGTGACTCAAGAGAAGAAACTGCACTCCTGCCGCTGCTGCTAGCGCACCAATTTGTTGGGGTGGCATGTGCAGGTCATAAAGTAGGGTTGGGGAGCCGGGAGGATCAAGCACATCGCAAGTACAGATGAAGAGGTTGGCACCTTGAGCCAGTTGGGTCAGGTTGGGGAGCGAAGAGGGGTCAACGTCACCGGAAAAAACGATGCTGGCTCCCTTGTAATTGATGCGGTAGGCATTGGCGGGAGTATCGCCGTGCTTGGTGGCAATTGCCTGGACGACCACGTTGTCACGCACGTAGATTTCGCGCACAGTTGCATTGAGGTCAATAGGCAAATCCATCACAGAAATCGTTTCCGTAGTTTGGAACGATTTCTGGTATGCGAAGGCACCATCAGAGTCGAACAGCAGATGGACAACCTGGCTGGTGCTGGGATACACGCCCTTGCCAAGAGGACCATAGACGGAGAAATGGATTGCTTCCTGGCTCACCATAGCACGCGCTTTGAATATTGACGGCAGCTCGGCGACATGATCGATGTGCAGATGGGTCAAAAAGACGGTATCCAGTCTTGAAATATTGACCTCTGCCTCACCCAAACGTGTGAATATGCCAGATCCTGCATCTACCAGGATACGAGCCTCTCCATCCACCAGTACAAGATAGCCTGACGACGCGCGACCAGCCGCAGCAGGACCGCCTGAACCGAGCACGATAACGGACAGTGGATCAGGCAATGCAGGAGCGTTACCTGAAATGATGTGTTCTTGTTCTTGCTTTTGACTCATATCTTTTCCCTCTTTGGGCGCACTACGACGTACCATATAACTATGGTTGAGGTGACTTCATGTGCCTTCATTCTATTTGAAACGTGCTCATTCTCACTCAGAACACGCTTCTTTGAAAGGAGACACGTTCCTCTTCTATTCTCTCCTTTTGTGAAGCGTAGAAGAGCTTGGTACCTATCAGGTGGCTTCCAGAGCCAATTCTTGTAAAACTCATGCCTAGTTCTATGGTACGTCGTACTTTTTCGTCAGGAATACACTGATAGGCCTATGGTATCACATTTCTGGCCTTGCCTAGTGAAGAGGCGGTGGAGCTGGTCGAGCGGGTAATCGCAAAGCAACCGCAAGAGCCGCCTTTGCCATTCTGGGCAACAGATAACGAACGACTTGTACTATCCTTAAACTGGGCGACGTTTTATGACCACTTCGACTGCCCACATATGTCAAGCATGTTATGTCCAAGTGTCCCCAAGTGGCGGAGATATGCGTTAAACTACACCAGATCGCAATGAATTGGGCATTGCATGTGGCCCCTACATCTATCTCTCCACATTCACGAGATTGTATACACGATGGGCGTCCACGTGTGCCCGCCATCTATTGTTTTGAGCAAAACTGTTGTGTTGGGACCCGTAGCGCCAATAGCCCAGCCGATCTCACTTGTGACAAAATCTAGCAACTTGAAACTGGGAAGACTATTAGAAGTAAACGCGAAGGCCAGCTTTGTCCAGTGCTCGCCTCCATCGTTTGTAGCGAAGAGATTGCTTCCTGCATTATCCGTTGCCCAACCATGATTCGTATCGATGAAGTCTATTGTGGCTAGCGATATGGGAGGTTGTGCTCCCGGAACGCTCTTCCATGTATTCCCCCCGTCATGTGTCACATATATTCCAAATCCCGAAGTATTCTCACCGGTAAAGTTGACGGGAAGAATGCCATCATTGGCTGTGAAAAATGTTGGCGACGTAAAAGAAAGCAGGGCAAGCGTCGCATGGGATAGCGGTGGCAATGCCTGCTGCTGCCACGTGGAGCCGCCATCACGCGTCCTAAAAACCCATGCCAGGTTGTTGGCAGGCACCGAACCGGTAACCCAGCCAGTCGCTGCATCTACAAAACTCAACCCAGACTTGGAGCCACCAAAGGGGAGCTTGCCAGCTGGGGGACTGTCGGTAGAGGCTGGATAGACTCGTGTCGCCTGCACCCAGCTTTTTCCGCCATCATTTGTGCGGAATATCTCGACCATCTCAGCTTGAGGTCCGCCTCCAATGTGATTCAGTATCCAAGCATGCTGAGAATCTACAGCGCTAATATGGAACTGGGTATTGTTGTTAGATTGAACACTGGATTTCTGCCACGTCTGACCCCCATTATCAGTACGGAACACGAGTATTGTTGCAGGAGTAGCCTGGGGCATGCTTATCCAGGCATTGCTACTCGTCAGAAACATGGCATCCATTAGCGCAATTTGCAGATGACCGGGCGGCGTGACATCTTTCCAATGCACTCCCCCATCAGTGGTGCGCAAAACAGCGTTTCGCGTGGTCGCCCATCCCGTCTTTTCATCAAACATCTTAATCGAGCGCAATGCTTCAGCCGGTTTGAACGAAACAGTTGATGTTGGCACGTTTCCTGCGGAACCGGTGTTACCCTGATTGCCACAGCTCGACAACAGGATGAGGGAGCCTAGCAGGAACGTGGTGAGCAGTTTCGTGGTGACTACAAGCCGTTCAGGAAATGTCTTTTTTTCATTAAAGGGAAGTTTCATGCTCTCCATGAGTAACTCCTTTCTCAACAGTTTGAACATCGTTGCACAATATACGTCCGCTAGTAATAGACGTTATTTGCAAGAAAGAAGTTCCCTGATTTTATCAATCAGCAAAAACAACCCTGATACCCACGTCACGGGTATCAGGGTTGTTTTTGCTGATTAGAGATCTTTTATACAGCCATCTCTTCTTGTGCAATCTGCGAGAACTGTTCGTTATACAGTTTGGCGTATAACCCATTCTGTTCCAACAGCTCGTGGTGCGTGCCGCGCTCCACAATCTCGCCATGATCAACCACCAGGATCACATCCGCCGCCAGGATAGTCGAGAGGCGGTGAGCGATAGCCAGCGTGGTGCGATTTTTCATCAACGGCTCCAACGCCGCCTGGATCAAACGCTCAGAGTGGGTATCCAGCGCGCTGGTGGCCTCGTCCAGGATGAGAATACGCGGATTCTTGAGAATCACACGCGCAATAGCGACACGCTGCTTTTCGCCGCCCGAGAGCTTATAGCCCCGCTCACCAACCATGGTATCATAGCCATCTTCAAGCTCCATGATGCGATCATGGATAGCCGCAGCTTTGGCCGCCGCGATCATCTCTTCTTCCGTTGCATCCAGGCGCGCATACAGGAGATTCTCTTTAATCGACGAGTGGAACAGGTACGTCTCCTGGGTGACTACCCCGATTAACTCACCCAGCGATTCGAGAGTAATATCTTTGACACTGTGCCCATCGATCTCAACCGCGCCACTATCTACATCGTAGAGTCGCGGCACAAGGTACGTGATGGTTGTCTTACCCGCGCCGCTTGGTCCAACCAGGGCAGCCAGTTGACCAGGCTTGATCTCGAACGAGACATGGTTGAGCGTCGGGCGCGAAACTGCTTCCTCGGCTGGCACCTCAACAGAGATGGCTACAGGCTCCGGTGAAACCGGGCGCTTTGACTGGCTATCGCCCTCTTTCTCAAACAAGCCATTGAGCACACTGGACTCGTCGCGCTTATACGTAAAGGTGACATCTTCAAACGTCACATCTCCCTGGACATCATTGGTTGAAAGCTTGAGCGCGCCGGGCCTGTTCTGAATCTCAATCGGGAGATCAAGATACTCGAAGATGCGGTCAAACAGCGCCAGCGCGCCCTGGATCTCAACCTGGACATTCAGTAACTGGCCAATGGGGAAGAATATCCTGCTTTGCAGGGTAGTGAAGGCTACGATAGTACCGAGGGAAACGCCAGGGACGCGATGGATGATCTGCCAACCGGCTACGAGGTAGATAACGGCCGGCATAATTGAAAAGAACGTACCGATAAACATGAAGAACCAGCGCCCGATCATTTGCTGGCGTACTTCCAGGTCGGCTAACTTCTGATTCTCTTCTTTGAACTGATCCTCCGCGTATTTCTGGCGACCAAAGGTTTTTATCAGCAGAATGCCGCTCACAGAAAGTGTCTCTTGCATCATCGCCGTCAGGCTCGCCATGCTCTGCTGCGTTTGTTTGCTCGTCACCCGCCTGACGTTTCCTACCTTGTACGTGATCCAAAGAAAGAGGGGAAGAAGTCCCAACGAGATGAGCGTGAGCACGGGACTGAGAATGAACATAGCGATGACCGTGCTCACAGCCGTCGATATATTGGAAACAACGCTGGTCGCCGTATCCGTGACGACTCCCTGGACACCGCCCACATCATTTGAGAGGCGTGACTGGATTTCGCCTGTGCGCGTCGAGGTGAAGAAGCGCAACGACATGCTCTCCAAGTGATGATAGAGTTTATTACGAAAGTCGCGCATCACGCGCTGGCCAATTACATTATTGAGGTAGCTCTGCCCAACGCCGATAATGCCCGTAACGACCGGTGTCACCATCATGATGATCACTAAAATGATCAGCAGGTTTAAGTTCCCTTTGCCGATCGCGTCATCAAAGATATAGCGAATCATCAGTGGGTTAACCAGGCCCAAAACAGTGGTGAGGATGATGGCGATGAGCACCAGCACGACCTGAAATTTATAGGGGGTAAAAGCCTGGGCAACCCGTCGCAATGTGCGTGTATCGGTCTTGCGCCCGCGCTTTTTTTGTTCTTCTGCATAAGCGGCCATACCACCGCCCATTCCATGAAATCCCATTTATAGTATCTCCTACTATATAAACCACTTCACCATCCG
>JBGQJX010000335.1:0-5003 GCA_041499255.1 Ktedonobacteraceae bacterium
ACATAATAGAATTCAATGGCCCGGGAATAATGAGCAACGCGCCCGCGGGACTATTTTCTTCTCCTCCCCACGAGGGCTGCCACATTGTGAGTTTTCCCACAACCTGGTTTCCAGCCCCGATTACTCCCTGTAATAATGCCACATGACTCTCGATGATCACCCCGCCACGTCGTGTGATGTCAACCACTCGTCCACGAAGCCCTGCGGGCAGTACTTCTCCCAGGTACTGATCCTGGCGGATGGCTGGATGAGCAACATCTTGCGCTGCTGGAAGGGAGAGATGCGGTACTTGTGAAACTATCGTCTTCACTTCGTCAGGTTCCATGCGTACCAGGCGCATGACAGGCTGGTCCGATTGTACCTCTTGACCAGGGTATACAAGTGGCACAACCCTGGTCTTATGTCCACCGGGCCAGCGCTCTCTTCTCACCAGAATCTGTGGTATCACAGACCAACCAAACAGATAGGTCATCGCAGATACCTCTCCCCAACCGTGACCGGATCAGGCCCCTATGGCTTGCATCCACTGCTGCAGGAGTTGTTGGCGTACCCTTCCGTCATCAGGAAGAACCAGAGGTCTGCCGCGAGCGTCGATGATGAGGCCTATCAAACCACCATCAATCTCTTCAGCAGCCCTCGCGCGTTCTCCCAGCCCTAAACCAACATCCACGGTAGGAGCGGGGAAGAGTGAAAGCAGCGCCTGCTCATTGGTCCGCAACGGAATGACTTTTATTGTTCCACCCAACACATCAGCCGTGACCTGCCGCCCGTTCGTATACTCTAAACCCACACGAACAGCTATCTCTCCCTGTCGCATCGTACCATAAGGAATCACACACGTACCCAGGCGATGCGTAACAGCATCGTTCTCGTTGACCTGCACGGCTGCTATTGGAGCCACTGTTGCAATAGCGCCCAGTTGCGCGATAAGCATAGTCTGATCAAGCACCAGTGATGTAACGCCGCGTGGCTGGAGCGCATCGAGCATCATCAGCGCTGCCTGCCCATATTTTGGCGCGTGAGCAAGAATACCTCCTGTAGCCAGGATCAAATCGGCATCCAACCACTCTATACTGCTAGCTTTTGCAGCCTCGACAGTCAAGATCAACGCTTCACGCGCAAACGCCTGGTTAATCTGGAGATCACGCTGGCTTGTTGGCACAACATGAGGATGCAGCATACGATTTAAGACATACTGCCGCAGTTCATCTTCAGTAATGTCAAAAGGCAGCCAGCGGGCAACACGCTGGATTCCCACCTGCTGTAACACCGCTCCAACGCTTGGACCTACACCGAAGCCACAATTCACCATAGGGATAAACTCACCCGCCTCACCAGCCATCATCAACATAGTATTGGCCCCCCCAATATCTACAGCTGTGACATTCATAGCATAGTGTTGAGCAAGAAAACGTACAAGGCTACTCAATGAGGTCGCAGTTGGAACCGGTGCTGAACTGGACCACGAAGACAAACGACTATAGCCAGGAATGCGCTGGATGATATCGCGCTCGTACAGGCCACCTACAGCAACACTTGTTGGACCTATTTGAGATGGGGAGACCAGCGGTTCGATAGGAGTGACAGTAGCAACACCTTGTAACATACCCTGAACAGCCTCGACATACTGAGGAGCTCCCGCGTGTAAGACCGCGATCTGCCGCGGGGCCGCGTCGGACACCGCAATTCCTGCAGATGAGCTTGCTTTGGGTTGTTCATTGAGTTTCGCCCCGGCGTTTATCAACAACTGACAAGCCTCTTGCAGTGGAGTAGGGCCCGAAGGTCCGTTCGCCATACCGACAATCAAAGCTGCATGTGGCTGTAGCTCCCGCATGCGTTCTATTTGACGATTCCACTCTAATGCAATGCGATCAGGCGTCCAGGGACCTTCTGTCCCTCCTCTGAATGACGGCGCGCCAGCCCCTACAGGCACAGATACGGGAGAGGAAGCTGCAATTTGAGATGGTGAGGGCAGCGAGTGGGTTTCCGCGTAGAGGCCGGAAACAGCTTGCGTGGCGAGACGCTCCATGCCAGCATCGACCGCGCCCAAAACAACAAGCCGAAGAGGGCCGCCGGCACTGATGGTTGCAATAAAAACATCGATACCATCACCGTTCGGTTGCTCAGGGGAGATGATTCGCCCTTCAGAAATGAAGACACGACCTGTAATGAACTCAATCACATTGACCGCCTGGATAATACCCTTGGTAATATCCTCGTAAGGAGGTGCTATCGTCGTGGGTGCTTCTCCACGCGCCATTAAACGATACTGTCCCTCGACAAGGCCAAATAGTGAGACCTTAGTAAAAACTGTGCCACAATCAGCAACCAGTAGCGAATTGGTAGATGTTGGATTAGAGCTGCTGCCCGGCCCCCGTCCTCCTTCCGCATTAGGTTGTATACTCATCTCCATATTCCTCTTCGTTTTTCTCCGCTTAGCGTGATAAAGAAAACCAGTCAAGAATGGTGCTAAGGAATCCGCGCCTGGCAGGTTTCTTATTTGCGTTTGATGGGTCATTACTCGTCATAGACCCTGGTTGCTTTCCCGCTGTATAATTTGCCATTGGCGGCTGCGCTGCAACGCCCGGCATACTACCCATTTGATACCCACCAGGATATCCAGCTGAAGTCTGCGGTTGATTTGGCGCATAACCCTGGCCTGGCGCCATACCAGGATAAGCTGTCGAGGGCATGCCGACTGCAGATTGACCCACCTGGCCCTGCGGCATATTCTGTTGGTATTGAGCTGGTGGTTGAGAATGCCCAAAAGCATCTTTTGGTTGCTGCCCAGGAAAATTAGGAGCCACTGAAGCGACACCCAACATAGAGGCAAAGGTATTCGCCGCCACTTCACTTTCTTCCTGATATTCCATTTCACCACGAGGACGACCTGGTACACGCAAATTATCTGGTCGAGGCGGAATACCAAAAGTTGCTTGCCTCGGGTTATTGGTAAAGCCCTGCTGCGTTTGATAGGATGCCATACCCTGGCTTCCCTGGCGCTGATCCTCAGCAGTGCGCAACCATTCAGGCAGCGCATTGGCATCAATCAGAGATGCAGCAGGCAGGTTATTATTCGTATTCGGTACTGGCCCTTGCCCTGTTGGCCCCTGGTAATTGGGAACTTGCCCGCTTTGAGCAGATTGGATGGCCTCGACATTGCTCTGTCTTTGTTGCTGATTTTCTTCACGCATCCAGGCAGGCAACGCGTGAGGATCCAGCAGAGACGAAGCAGCAAAACCCTGTCCGCTGGCTGGCGAAGGAGTATTTTGTCCCGCCATCCACCCGGGCAGCGCTTGTTGATCAATCAGATCACGAGCAGCTATTGGCTGCGAGCCTGGCGCAGCCGGGGGATACTGGATATAACTAGAAGATGCAGGAGACGCCTGCGCCGGAGTTTGTGATTCCAGGCTTGTGATCCAGTCTGGTAATGCCCCCGGCTGTACCAGGCTCGCAGCAGAAATATTTTCCCGCCCCTGATATTGCGAGCCTTGTTGCTCGCCCTGCATCCATAAAGGAAGCGACTGCTCGTCAATCAATGAGTTCGCTGCCATGCCTCCAGCTGGCGGGAAAGCACCGTCGGTATTGGGTGCCGGCGCGGAAGCTGGCCTGAGTGCCGGGTACTTTCCTGAAGGACTATTGTCAATATGCTCTGCACGTTCAGGCCGCATCCAGCTTGGTAATGCGCCCTCATCAATGAGATCAGCACCGAAAAAACTCGCTGCCCCTGTATTACCGGCCGCAGACGAAGCTGGCCGCTCACCAGCGCGAAGGGTTTCCAACCACGCTGGTAGTTCTGGCTGTTCAGGAGCCTCCATCCCTTGAGCATGAAATGGGACGCTTCTAGCATTAGGTGTTTTCGTCAAAGGGTTTCCACAGTGCTGACAACTTACCATACCCGCTGGGGTTGGCAGTTTACAATGGTCACATGTAATCACTTTTGCTCCTCACTTTCGCCAGGTCCGTCGGAAAGAGGATTTCTACCCTCTTTAGGCAGTCCTGGGTTCCTATGGACGGCAATCTCTGAAAAGGGCGTGAGTTGGCCCCACATCCGCTCTTTCTCTCCAATAAGAGAGAAATTGGCGTTAGAGTTAGTCCGACGGAAGCTTGTCACTCTTTACACAGTTTAATATCAGCTAAGATACACATAATAAGACACAATGATATGATACAATACGCAGGATAACGACGCGCCAAAAGTACTACAACAGGAGATAACAATGCGCGAGAAATCTTCAAGCAAGAACACCCTCTTGTGTCTTACTTTGCCAATCCCCCCAAGTATCAACGAACAATACGCGACAGTCGACGGACATCGTGTAAGTTCCGTAGCCGCGCGTCTTTTTAAGCGACAGGTGCGAGATACACTTCGCTCACTTGAACGACAGAAAGTACTGCATGACGAACTACGCGATACTTTACGCCAAAGCTACCTGACACTTTTCCTTGACTTTTACTTTGCCACTCCCCTGAAACGAGACCTTGATGGAGGTCTCAAAATTACGCAGGATGCTCTTTGCGAAGGGCTTGGATTAAATGATAATCGGGTCGTTGATATTCACCTCGTCAAGCACATTGACCCCCTGCATCCTCATCTTTATGTCGAGTTGGAGGCATTACCCGCGTGGCAGTTTGACAAGGAATATAAGCTTCTCACCTGAACATCCTGTCCAATTCCTTGCCTTCACAACAGACCTTCATTAGAATAGAACTAACTACAATAGCTTTCTGTAACAAAAATACCACAATTTCTCAGAGGTACTAGAATATGTTTCAATTACCACTTGTAGCAGTGCGCGCGACGCAGGCAACTTGTAACCTTCCCCCTGATAAAGCCTTATCATTTCAACATGTTGCTCTTAGGCATGCAAAAGCACACGGTAGCAAGATATTGCTTGGCCTCCTTTTCAGCACTGCTATCAGTTTGCTAGCCTATCGTCGTCGTTCACTTAGTCGCAGTGGCATAGCTGGCGCAATTGTTACTGGAACAACGACTTTTGGCC
>JBGQJX010000336.1:0-5003 GCA_041499255.1 Ktedonobacteraceae bacterium
CGCTCATAGTGGGACGTCGTAGATAAACTCGTTCACCACGTAGAAGGATATCTTGTGCGTACCCCGCGGTTTTGTTGCGCTGTGTCTCCGTCATACAAGCCCTATCTCGTGTGCAAAACTGGTTCCCGCTGCCAGTTGCCCAACGTCAAATGCCTGAGCCAGAGTTTGGCCAAGGTCAGCAAAGGTGGAGCGTGTGCCCAGGTTCACTCCCGCGAGGACAGGAGCACCATAGGCCAGCAGAGGGACATGTTCACGAGTATGATCGGAGCCGCGAAAGGTTGGGTCTACACCATGATCGGCAGTGAAAAAGATAGCATCTCCTGCTCCCATCACCTCCTGTACCTGCGCGAACCAGCTGTCAACGTCACGTAAGGCCTGTGCATATCCCTGGCTATCGCGACGATGACCCCACAACATATCAAACTCAACCAGGTTGACAAAGAGCAACCCGTTAAAATCCTTTTCGAGCCAGCGCAGCGTTGCTTTCATACTATCGCTATTGGTCTCGGTATGGTCACGCTGTGTCAGTCCTCGTCCCGCGAAAAGGTCCTCAATTTTGCCAAGGCCGATGACATCTTTGCCGCGGTCTTTGAGTAGATCGAGAAGAGTTGTGCCGAGTGGTTGGAGTGAGAAATCCCGCCGGTGCTCAGTGCGTTTGAAATTTCCCGCTGTTCCTATGAATGGCCGGGCGATGACGCGCCCCACGGCATGCTCGCCGGTGAGCATGTGACGCGCAATCTCACACATGTGGTACAGCTCCGCAAGGGGAATCACATCCTGGTGGGCGGCAATTTGAAAGACGCTATCGGCGGAGGTATAGAGAATGGGGCGGCCAGTGCGCACGTGTTCTTCGCCGAGTTCCTTAATAATCTCAGTACCGGAGGCCGCCTTGTTCCCTATCACGTTGCGGCCAATTGCCTTTTCAAAAGGCTCAACTACTTCAGGTGGAAAGCCATGTGGATAGGTTGGCAAAGGTTTATGCAAGACGACGCCAGTCATTTCCCAGTGACCTGTAGTGCTATCTTTGCCCGCGGCTGCTTCAGTCATCCGGCCAAACGCTCCACGGGCGTGATCTGTTGGAGGTGTTCCCATGATGGGAGTAATATTTCCTATACCTATACTACCCAGGTTGGGGAGAGCCAGTCCTCCTATCGCCTGCGCACAGTGCTCCAGTGAACTGGCTCCATCGTCCCCATAGGCCAGCGCATCTGGATTCGCACCTGCGCCTACACCGTCAAGGACGATAAGAATAGCTCGTTTGAGTGCAGTCATAAAAACACCTTCGTTTTTTCCAGCTTTGCGTGATCGGGCAATGGAGATCCAATTAGTGGCAAAGCATAGTCATAGAACGCTTGCGTCACCATTGTCTTGCTTTCATCCATATAGTGTGAGGGCATCAAGTATTGTACATTGGCAACCTTTGCCAGTTCAGCTAACCCTGTAGCGCAATGGTAGGTTGGTTCCGAGTGGCGTATGAGCGTCACCATTTTGTCGCTTTCGCCTTGCAGTAGGGCTTGCAGAGCCATCTGCCCTACGAGATATGCCTCATGCTGATCCGTATGTGAAATACTGTTGGAAGCCATACGCTGCAGGTCACCAGGTTTATCGAAACGTGCGCGCAACTTCAAATGCTGTTTGACTAATTCTACCAGATATTGCGCCGCTCCGCTTAGCAGTGGGTGCTGGAAGGCATCTTGCCCCACCTGTCCTGCTGTGCCGAGAGGTTTTCCTTGTTCGTCGCGTATCGCTTCTGAGGCTACGACAATGACAAAACCTATGTTGCGATAAACTGCGTCAACCTGGGCCAGAAAGCGATCAGCATTGAATGCCTGCTCGGGCATGAGAATGATGTGTGGTGGGTCATCCTCGTGCCGTTTTCCCAGCGCGGAAGCTGCGGCCAGCCAGCCAGCGTTACGGCCCATCGTCTCTATCACTTTGACGGGATAATGCCAGGGTATGGAAGCTGTGTTCAACGATGAATCCATAGTTGCCAGGGCAATGAAACGTGCCGCGCTGCCATAACCGGGGCTATGATCAGTGAAGGGGAGATCATTATCAATCGTTTTGGGGACGCTGATAGTTTGTAAATCGTAGCCCTTATGTTGTGCTGCCTGCGCCAGGCGGTGCGCTGTATCTGCCGAATCGTTGCCGCCAATATATATGAGGTAGTGTATATCATACTTGCATAGAAGGGTGATAACTCGTTCGGGATCATCATCCTGTAGTTTATAGCGGCAGGAGCCAAGAGCGGCTGAAGGTGTGATGCAGATTCGCGGCCACAGCTCTGTGGGTTGCTGGCGCAAGTCGATAAGGTCTTCTTTCAGCAATCCTTCGATGCCGTGGTGCATGCCATAAATTTCACCGATGTGTGCATCTTTGAGGGCTGCTTCGATGGCACCAACGAGGCTGGCATTGATAACAGCGGTTGCGCCGCCTGATTGTCCAATAATGAGATTATTGCGTGTTTTTGGCAAAGAGTGTCTCCTAACTTTCATCTGTGGTTATTATACCAATAGAGAGGTGAAGCGTCGAGAGTACATTGAAAAGATTTTTCCCACATGCTAGTATGAATCAACGCTGGTCACCTTATTTGTATCGACAAACGCGTAACTAGAAAGGCATCTCAGTTGGATACTCAGGGGGTTTATTGAATGAGACACAAAATTATTCTCGACTGTGATCCTGGACACGATGATGCCATAGCTATCTTGCTGGCTGCCCACCACCCGGAAATAGAGTTGCTTGCTATTACCACTGTCGCGGGTAACCAGTCGCTTGAGAAAACCACCAACAATGCACTGAAGGTCTGCACGCTAGCAAATATCCGTAATGTGCCGGTTGCCAGTGGGATGGATCGACCTTTGGTCCGGCCCCCAAGGTATGCGCCAGAAATACATGGTGAGTCGGGTATGGATGGACCCCATATTCCTGAACCCGATATCGAGCCTGTCCCGCAGCATGCAGTTGACCTGCTGATTGATTTGCTCATGAACTCCGAGGGAGATATTATACTTGTCTCCACAGGACCCCTGACGAATATCGCGGCGGTTATGCGTCGTGAGCCTGCCATCCTGCCCAGGATCAAGGCGATCTCATTGATGGGCGGTGCGATCGGGGTAGGTAACAGGATGCCTGCCGCAGAGTTTAATATATGGGCTGATCCCGAGGCGGCGGCAATTGTCTTTGGCTGCGGTCGACCGATTACTATGTCTCCTTTAGAGGTCACCCACCAGGCTCTGGCAACTGAGAAGGTAATAGATCGCTTACGCGCCGCCAATCGTCGTACGGCAAACTTCGCGGCAGATTTGCTGGTCTTCTTTGGCGATACCTACCGTAATGTCTTTGGCTTTCCCGCTCCGCCCGTACATGACCCCTGCGCCGTGGCGGCGGTCATTGATCCTACCATACTGCACGCGCACGCTATGCGCGTCGAGGTCGAAACAGCAGGCGAGTGGACTTCTGGGCGAACTGTATGTGACGTCTATGGCATGCTGGGGAAGCCTGCCAATGTTCGTGTTGGTTATGGTCTGGACGTGCCGCGCTTCTGGGAGATGGTGATCAGCACAATTTTAACATATGAATGATTACAGGCTATATTTGATAGTCCATCTCCCATGGATTGTTGTCACTCCACCCTTGCGTCAACTCCTGGTGCTTTTCGAGTGCCTCGCCGCCCTTTACCAGGAGTTCAGCAGGTTTAGAGGCTACTACGGAATTTGGTGGGACAGACTCGAATACCATGGCCATCGCGCCAATCTTGCTGCCCTTGCCAATGGTAATGGGACCCAGGATGGCCGCGCCAACGCCGATGGTGACATCGTCCTCAATAGTGGGGTGGCGTTTCTGTAAGCGACCAGGGCTGCGACGCCACCAGCCAGTGGCGCCAAGTGTAACCTGGTGATAGAGCATCACGTTATTGCCAATGACTGTTGTTTCTCCGATAACGATACCAGCGCCATGGTCAATAAAGAAGCGCTTCCCGATCTGCGCTCCAGGGTGAATTTCGATGCCACCCGTTATAAAGCGGGCGAACTGCGAAATAAAGCGCGGCAGAAAAGGGATGTGAGCATTATAAAGGGCGTGGGCGATACGATGGTAGAAAATAGCCCAAAGACCCTGGTAGAGCAGCGCTTCAAAGATATTTCGACAGGCAGGATCTTTCTCAAAAATGACATCGATGGCGTCAGGCCATTGTGTTCTTCGGCGCGGCGTCCGGCCAGGCGCGGGTATAGAGACACCTGGCGGTAGTTGTGGTAGCTGCGAGAGATCGAGGTCAGAGTTGTGCGTGTGCTCGTTGCTTCCCGCCTCTTCAGAGATGCGCTGTGACATGGGAACCACTCTCTATTTCTTATAGCCACTGGCTATTCTGCTTACCAATAGTTGCTCTAATTTGAGTGTATGGCAGGAGAGAGAAGTTGTCAAGTACGATATGTGTTTGATGTGTTTTTCAATAGGAAGAACCTGATAGTACGATTGATGCAAGAAAAATTGCGTTATACAGATAATGCATGTTGCACCGTAATATTTGCCTTTGTTTTCATCATGCGAAGGCGTAATGCGTCTTTCGCGTAAGAGAGGGTGGGAGTAAGGAACGCCGTACTGCCATAACAGGCTCGCAGAAGGCTTACTGCGAGCCTGTTATGAGGGGAAGACTGATTTACTTCAGTGTTAGTAAGGCTTCGCGTTCAGCAGCAGTTTCTAATACCTGCTGATTTTTCACGATCTCGACCAGTTTTTTGCGTCCCTTGGGGCTGCCAATCATGAGGACGCCTGCGAGCTTGTTCTCGCGGAAGAACAATTTGCGGTAGTTTTCGTTGCCTTTCTCCCCCGGTTCACGTAAGGCAATGCTCTTTAGCTCGGGGTTATTTGTCTCTGCGGTACCCACGACGGCAATATTCACATCGAAAAGTGGGCTGGTATACGTCGGGACATCCACGTAAGGCTCGTGGCCACCGGCCATATTAATGGCTACGATGCGCCCGTGGGCCATCGCGTTATCCCAC
>JBGQJX010000337.1:0-4983 GCA_041499255.1 Ktedonobacteraceae bacterium
CGTCGCTGTGCGCATCCCTGGCAGCGGCATCCAATACTGGTCGCAGAGCCTCGTCAACCATGTACTTGACGATGTAGTCAGGAGTGTAGTAGCTGCCCGAAAGCTTGCGCTCGCCGCGATCCGTCACCAGGTAAGTTTCACCTGTCCGGTAGATATTGGCGATATCTTTCTTTGCTATACCCTCTGCTGGAACAATCTTACTACTCGACTTGAGTTCTACCATAGGCTCCCGCGCCACCTGGAGTGTATACTCCAACAGCCCTTCGTAAATGGTGCCCAGGTGTCGCTCGGCGAGATCACGATAATCGACAAACTGGTTATTGACTCGCGCCAACTGATCGATGGCACGGCAAAGATTCATATCACCAACGATGTATTGCTCCAGGAATTCGTGCTGTCCTGGATCAAAGAGTCCTCCGTTAAAGGTGGTGACGCTTAACGGCGGATTGCCCAGGTTAATGGCTTTAAAGAGGTCTTTCAGGCGCGTCGAGTATTGACTGCTGTTGGTCAGCACAAGCCCTTCGCGCAGGTCTGCCACAACATCATTCTTGATGGCATGGAGACTGTATTTGCGATAATAGGCACGATTCTCCTGCAAAGGCAACAGGTCTCGGGCTTCTGCGTAGAGGATGAAGAGCAGGCGATAGAGCAAAATCAGTGAATTGTCATAAATCAGCTTATAAGTGTCAGGTGTTGCCGGCAGGTTATTCTCCGCATAGTCCAGAAAGCCTTGAGCGACATAGCGCAGCGCATCATAGACCTGCTGGCGCAGGCTCTCGCTGATGCCCTGGGCATACTCTATACTGGCGGTAAGAATGCCCTCCAGAGCCAGAGTTCCTGGTTCGAAGGCTCTACGGCGAAAGAAGGCGTAGAAATATAAAAAGTTCTCGACATCGTTTTCTTGCAACATTGCAGGCAGGTCAATTTCGTAGAATACTTCTAACTTGTGCGCCGTCTGTTTGTGATAGAGCCGCCAGTGTCGACCATTGGTAAGAATGCCCCATGGCAGTCCGCTATGCAGCATGTAGAAGAAAATCTGGTATGAGGGGTTCTTATTACTGAAGGGATCACTCCCTTTGCTGCTGCTGGCAAGTGTACGATCCAGCGGGAGGTCCCATGATTTTGCATCACCAACGGCAAAAGCTCCCTGCTGGAGTATCTCATCAGTCAAGAGTGTATTTTTGTGCGCGACACGTGCCGCTTCGTCTTGATAAAAGAAATAATCTGGCCTCTTCGTGCCTTCCCCGGTTTTGAGTGGAGCCTGCACCTCAAATATATGTCCCAATGCAAGAAGCACCGGTTTAATCCAATCGTCCTCTGTCTGCGCCTCATTCGTGCTGGGAACAAATTTCCGGTAGCGTTGTTGAAGCTGAGCCATTACGGCTGAGGCTTCACTTTGCAACTGTTGCCACTCGTACTTCCAGGGATCTTCTTTTGGCAAAATATGATCGAGAAAGTAGTCAGAGAAGAGCCGCTGGTTGCGACGTGATACGCCCCCCGAGAGGGGGAGCTGTGCATGTTGTGTCACTGTACGACCTCTACCTTACCCTATTATTTTGTTATGGCATGGTTCAAATGAACTTGACAGTTCCTCCTCAACAGAAAGGTCCAGCCCTGTCATGCTGAGCGCAGCGAAGCATCTCGCTGCCGATCGCGACAGACCCTTCGCTTCGCTCAGGGTGACATGATGTGACTGTTCAAACTGTCAAGCACAATTCGGACGAATTGAACCTTGCCTTAGAATCATTCTGGAAAAAGGTATTGCATAAAAATGGAAACATTGCCGTTTGAAACAAAAGTACTGGCAAATATTTATACTGAGATAGAACAACGTTTTACAGAAGTCGATGACCTTGCTCATGGTTGGGAACACGTGAATAGAGTCTACCAACTGGCCCAACACATCGCCGAGCAGGAAGGCGCAAACCAGTTCGTCGTTGGTATGGCCGCGCTCATGCACGATTTGGGACGAGCGGCCCCACGGGATAACTCTGCCCATCACGCCGATCTCTCGGTAGAGCTCGCTTCGGATTTATTGCATAGATACCAGGTCCCGTATGACATACAGGAAGCCATTCTCCATGCCATTATTGCCCACAGTTTCAGCCGCGCTATCGAGCCTCGCACCCTGGAAGCGCGTGTCGTGCGCGATGCCGACCGCCTTGATGGTCTGGGAGCAATAGGCATTATTCGCTGGGCAATCACTGGCGCCCTGCGTCGCAACTCCCAGACGAGAACCTTTCACCCTAGCGATCCCTTTGCTGAAGAGCATATTCTCGATGAAAACGCCTACATGCTGGATCACTTCTATACTAAGCTGCTCAAACTCAACGATACAATGACCACAAAAACAGGCCGCCACCTCTCTCAACAGCGAACGGCCTTCATGCTTGCCTTTCTGAAAGAATTAGGCGACGAAGTAGAACCCTAGAGATTCCTCTCTACTACCAGTCCTTCCCTGATCGCAGATAGTTGTTTGGCATGCATTTGATCGTGGAAGGGCAGGATATTGACCATCTGGTAGAATTTGAGCTGCCCCCACGCGGGATGGCGGAACGGGCGCTCCCAAACATCGGCAGGTAATGTTGAAAGGTACTCGAAAATCTCTTCGCGCCGCGCAGCCATACCCCCCAGAACTGCATTTAGCGATACTGGAGGTTCAGCTGCATTTGTCAACCGTGGCGCCTCTTCCTCGGAAGGCACAACCAGCGGGTTATCTTCATCCTGTACCTGCTTCAATTGTTCCAGGGCCAGCCCATCAGCTATATAGAGATGATTGGCCAGCTTAAGAGGAGACCATTCCCCCTCCGCGGGCCGCTTTTCCACGTCATCCTTATTAAACTTTGCCAGTTCTCCCAGAAACTCTATGCGCGCCGCAACCATCTTGCGCCGCACCTTTTCGTACGGATTCTCAACAGTCGTCATTTCTCTTCTCTCTCGCCTTTCCCTCCGGTAATTTATTCT
The DNA here is from genome assembly GCA_041499255.1 of Ktedonobacteraceae bacterium. Classification (GTDB taxonomy): domain Bacteria; phylum Chloroflexota; class Ktedonobacteria; order Ktedonobacterales; family Ktedonobacteraceae; genus UBA11361. Next base: position 2,965 of record JBGQJX010000337.1, read on the forward strand.
TCGGGCGACACCAGTCGGTTATATAAACGCTCTAACTCTTCCTGATTATTAAAATGTAGTACTACTGTGCCTTTTCCTTTGGTATTACACTTCAAATCAACCTTCACCATCAGGGAAGTGCGAAAACGCGCCTCCAGGTCATCCAACTCAGCCTTTCGGGCTTGCATTGGCACAATGGATTGCTGAGCATTGTCTGCGCGTTCCGCCCCTTTGATGCGTGCGGCCAGTTCCTCTGCCTGTCTGACATTCAATTTGAGGGTAATGATCTTGCCCATCGCGGTGATCTGATCCTCTTCACGCGTGATACCAATCAATGCGCGAGCATGACCCTCGGTGAAATGTTCCTGTTGATTCACCAGGGCCTCACGTAATTTCGGCGCTAACTGCAACAGGCGAATTGAGTTTGTGATAGTCGAACGATCTTTGCCAACCTGCCTGGCAACCATCTCCTGCGTCAGCCCAAAATCCTGAATCAAAGCCTGGTAGGCGAGAGCTTCCTCGATTGCACTGAGATCGGCGCGTTGAATATTCTCGATCAGCGCGAGTTCCAGCATCTGCTGCGGCGTCACTTCTTTGATGACCACCGGCACCTTGCTCAGGCCCACCAACCTCGCTGCGCGCCAGCGCCGCTCGCCGGCAATAATCTGAAACTGCACAACGTGCGCCACTTCTTTGGGCTTCGTCTCGCTCTCTAGCAGCCAGGGATCGCCCCCGTGATCTTTTCTATGGCCACCGCTTATATCCAGGCGCGTCACCACCAGCGGCTGCAACAGGCCATGCTCCTTGATTGAGGCGCTCAACTCCAACAACTTGGGATCATCTTCGCGAAAGATACGGCGCGGCTGGCGTGGATTAGGAATAATACTATCGATAGCAGCAAATAAAATAGCGTTCTCGTCGATGCGTGAAGGCTGCTGTGCCGACATAACCTCCGAGGCGCCCTCTACCAGGGCATCGAGTCCGCGTCCAAGGGCAAATTTATGCTTAGTCACGAGCCATAACCTCCTCTGCCAACGCGCGATAAGCCACTGCCCCGGGAGAATGGGGATCATAATCAAGGATCGACTGGCCGAAACTGGGCGCTTCGCTCAAGCGCACACTGCGGTTGACAATCGTTTGAAAAGTCTCCCTTGGGAAGAAGTTGCGTACCTCCCGTACAACCTCGCCGGCCAGGCGTGTGCGAGAATCGAACATCGTCAATATAGCTCCCGCGATATACAGGTTGGGGTTGAGCTTGTTCTTTACGATGCTAATAGTATTATTCAACTGCGTCAATCCCTCCAGTGCCAGGTACTCGCACTGGATTGGAATAAGCACACCATCGGCAGCTACCAGGGCATTGATGGTCAGTAATCCAAGTGAAGGAGGACAATCTATGAGGACATAGTCACAACGATCGCGAATTGGCGCCAGCGCTTGCTTCAGCTTATGCTCCCGCGCAATCATCCCCACCAGCTCAATCTCAGCAGCAGCGAGATCTACCGTACAAGGAGCCACCACCAGCTCGCGCCTGGAAGTTGGTACCAGAATATCAAAAATACTGATTTCATCGTTTGCTTGCACCAGCAAATCATAGATCGTGTATTCTTTAAGATGCTTCGACACCCCGATGCCGCTGGTCGTGTTCCCCTGCGGGTCCATATCCACAAGCAACACTTTACGCCCCGCGGCAGCTAGATAGGTTGCAAGATTTATTGCAGTAGTGGTTTTACCAACTCCCCCCTTCTGATTCGCGATTGCGTATACTTTAGACACAGGCTGCTTCCGTACCTTTCATCTATCCAGGCCGTACCACTGCAAGCACAGGGCACCAACAACATCCCCTATCTTAATCTTAAAGACATTGTAACAAAAGCACCGTTGAGAAGCAACTATCAACGTAGGGACCCGATAATGACCTTTAGGCAAGGTTCAATTCGTCCGAATTGTGCTTGACAGTTTGAACAGTCACATCATGTCACCCTGAGCGAAGCGAAGGGTCTGTCGCGATCGGCAGCGAGATGCTTCGCTTCGCTCAGC
>JBGQJX010000338.1:0-4960 GCA_041499255.1 Ktedonobacteraceae bacterium
CTCCTTTGATTGTTTGATCGTGTTGCTGTTCCCAGGTTGATAGGGCTGGGGCAAGGCCAGCCCTGCCATCTCACTTTACTTCCTGATTGGTCACTTTTAATTCGCGGCGCAGGACTTTGCCGATAAGAGACTTGGGCAGGGCCTGGCGAAATTCGAGTATTTTGGGCACTTTATAGCCCGCGAGGTTCTCTTTACAGAAGGCAATGATGCTCCGTCTTGTCTCATCTGTCGGCGCAAATCCTGGCTTCAGAACCACGTAAGCGGCAACGGTTTCACCTCTGTACTCGTCAGGGGCGGCTGCTACACCGGCCTCTTGCACGGCGGGATGATGGAAGAGCACCTCTTCAACTTCCCGGGGATAGACATTGAAACCACTGGCGAGAATCATATCCTTGATGCGTTCGACGGCATAGAAGAAACCGTCCTCGTCCATCTTTCCAAGGTCGCCTGTGCGCATCCAGCCGTTCTTCGTAAAGATCGCCCTGGTCTCATCCTCGCGGTTCCAGTAGCCCTTCATGATATTGGGCCCTTTCACCACGATCTCACCCAACATGCCAGCGGAGAGAGGTTCTCCAGTGTCCTGGTCCAGGATTGCTGAATCCACAGCGGGAAGAGGGAGACCAATACTGCCATTGCGGTTTTTCTCCGTCAAAGGGTTGCAGTGTGTGACCGGGGACGCCTCACTTAATCCATAGCCTTCAACCAGCCTGCCATGGGTAGCTTCCTCAAAATCATGCTGTATTTTTGCGGGTAACGGCGCTGCGCCGCTGATACAAAACTTAATCGAACCCAACTGTTCGGTGTGCTTCCCGGCTTCACGCATGATAGCGAGGTACATGGTAGGTATGCCGGGGAAGAGCGTGGGGTGGTACTGGCGAATGGCCTTTAAGACTTCAGGCGGCTTGAACGTCGGCAAAAGCACCATGGTGGCGGCGGCAAGAATAGAGAGGTTCATGCCAATCGTCAAGCCATAGGAATGGAAGAAGGGAGCCACGCACAACATAACTTCTTTACCATCGTAGACTTGCGGCGTCCAGTCACGAGTCTGCATGGCGTTGGCAAGTAGATTGCGATGGGTGAGCATAGCGCCTTTTGAAAGTCCTGTTGTGCCACCCGTATATTGCAGGACGGCCAGGTCGTCTCCTGAGGATTGCGCCGGTAAATGAAAAAGCTCTATCCCCTTTGTCGCATGTGACTCAAGCATCTCGCTCATGCGGTGCAGCGTTTTGTCCTCGTGGAGTTCTTTGTCTGTCAGACGTGGCTCTTGACGCTTAGCTTTACGCTGGCTGAGTGGGTAAAGTGTGCGCAGCAGAGGCGGCAGGTAATCAGCAGGACTGGTGAGAATGATGTGTTCAAGGGCGGTCTCGGAGCGTACAGAACGGATGGTAGGGTAGAATTCTTTCATCATCACGATAATGCGCGCGCCTGAATCCGCCATTTGATGCTGCATTTCGCGTCCCGTGTATAACGGGTTCGTTGGAACAACGACAGTTCCTGCTCGTAAAGCACCATAAAAAGCGATGGTATACTGGGGAATGTTGGGCAGCGATAGCGCTACCCGGTCGCCTTTCTGTATGCCCAGTTTCTGTAGCGCGACGGCAAAGCGACTCGCCAGGGTGGAAAGCTGAGCGTAACTGATTTTTGTGCCATAGTAGATCAGGGCCGTTTGCCCTGGATACTTTTTAGCCGCCTGGTCAAGCAGCCATGTCAGCGGATAATCAGGAATATCAAGATGGGTGGAAACACCCTCTTCATAGAAACGCACCCATGGCCGGGTGGACAGTACGCGTTCATCCTCGATGGCAGTACTGGCAGCAGAATCTCGTGGAGATTGAGAGTCTTTCATAAATGGTGAATCAGACATATCACTATCTCTACCTCTCATAGTGGTATCGCCTTTTTGTACTTACCGATTTGTGCACGCCGAGGCGACGCCATTGTCGCAACTAAAAGCATAAAATCTCTTAGGCAAGGTTCAAATGAACTTGACAGTTCCTACTCAACAGAAAGGTCCAGCCCTGTCATGCTGAGCGCAGCGAAGCATCTCGCTGCCGATCGCGACAGACCCTTCGCTGCGCTCAGGGTGACATGATGTGACTATTCAAACTGTCAAGCACAATTCGGACGAATTGAACCTTGCCTAAACTGTGCAACCAATCATAGCAGATTTTCATGCAAACGTACAGTGTTTATGACATCTCAACAGCACAGGTAAAACTTGTATGTACTTCACCGCTATGCTAAACTAAAGCAACAACAAAACAACATTTGCTTAGCAGTAGGAAAGACAGTCTTATGGCACAAAACACACCAATCACAGTGGCCCGTGGCGACGGCATCGGGCCAGAAATCATGGATGCCACCCTGCGTATCATCAAAGAAGCAGGTGCCCGTATAACAATCGAAGAAGTCGAAGTAGGCGAAAAGGTCTACCTTCGCGGGAACAGAGCTGGCATTGAACCCGGCGCCTTTGAATCGCTCCACCGTACCAAAGTTTTTCTTAAAGCACCCATTACCACGCCACAGGGCGGAGGCTACAAAAGCCTCAATGTCACCACGCGCACAGCCTTTGGCCTTTACGCCAACGTGCGCCCCTGCATTGCCTATTACCCTTTTGTAAAGACTAAACACCCCAATATGGACGTAGTGATCATCCGTGAAAATGAAGAGGATCTCTACACCGGCATCGAATACCGCCAGAGCCACGATATGATGGAGAGTCTGAAGCTCATCAGTCGTTCTGGCAGCGAAAAAATCGTGCGCTACGCCTTCGAGTACGCCAGCAGTCACAATCGCCAGAAAGTAACTTGCTTCATGAAAGACAACATCATGAAGCTGACCGACGGCCTCTTTCACCGCGTTTTTAACGAGATCGCCATGGAGTATCCCGAAATTACCAATGAGACCTGGATCGTCGATATTGGCTCGGCCAAGCTCGCGGATACGCCCGAAGCCTTTGATGTGATCGTCTTGCCCAACCTGTACGGTGATATCCTCTCTGACGTGGCGGCACAAATAGCCGGTTCAGTCGGGTTGGCAGGTTCGGCCAATATCGGCGATCATTGCGCGATGTTTGAAGCAATCCACGGCTCAGCGCCTCGTCGGGCAGGCCAGAACGTCGCCAACCCTTCGGGTCTCTTGCTTGGCGCGGTGATGATGCTGGTGCACATCAACCAGCCTGATGTCGCCATGCTGGTACATAACGCCTGGTTGCGCACACTCGAAGACGGTATTCATACCTATGACATCTATACCGAAGGAGTCAGCAAGCAAAAGGTCGGCACGAAAGAGTTTGCCGACGCCGTCATTGCCCGCGTCGATCAAGAGCCACAGGTCCTCAAAGCGGTTAAATACACCTCCGCTCCAACACACATCTCCCATGAGCATGCGACAATCACCCAAAAACCCGAGCAGAAGGACCTGGTGGGTGTCGATGTGTTCCTGGAATGGAAAGAAGGCACACCCGAGCGCTTAGGCAAGGTGCTACAACAAACCAACGGTGATGGGCTGGAATTGACGATGATCACCAATCGTGGCGCGAAAGTCTGGCCTGGTGGCTTGCCTGAAACCTTCTGCACCGATCACTGGCGCTGCCGTTTTGTGTCGCCCGAGAAAGGGAATACCATTTCGCATTTACAGATCATCGCGCTCCTTAAACACATCGATGAGCAAGGCTTTGACTTCATTAAGACAGAGAACCTCTATACCTTCGATGGGAAAATCGGCTATTCCCTGGGGGATTAAAATATTGCTCCCTCAAAGCAGGAGAGCACCTCACCCTGGTGCCCTCCTGGGCCTATACCTTTAATCTACAGAAGAATAGGATTGTGTTGTAATGAGAATTGACGAAATCCTGGCCTATAACGAGGAGTTTGTACAGCAAACACACCTGCCCGTCATTGGACACGCGCCGCGCAAACAAATGGCCGTGGTCACCTGCATGGATTGTCGCCTGGTGCAGGCGTTTGAACAGGCGCTAGGATTGGAGCGCGGCGATGTCCTTGAATTGCGCACCGCCGGCGCCACTATCTCCGAGATCGAGCGTGAGGGCGCCGCGAATGATCTCATCCGCTCGCTGGCAGGTGGCATTTACCTGCTGGGCGTGCGCGAAGTCGCGGTCATTGGTCATACTCAGTGTGGACTGTCGCACGCAAACGCGACCGCGTTAACTGCCTCGATGCAGGCATTGGGCGTTGATCAGCAAAAATTAATCGAGCAAGAGAAACTGGGCGACGTGCAAGGCCTGTTACGCTGGCTCGGCGTCTTCAACGACGTCCACGTGAATGTTCGCGAAGTCGTAAATGTTATTCGTAAGAGTCCCTATCTACCCAAGATTCCGGTGCACGGCCTGGTGATTGACATCATCACAGGTAAGCTGGAAATGGTGGATCGAGGGTAATAGTTCTGGCAGCAGGTTGATTGCAGCAACAATCAACCTGCTGCAAAACCCGGCCCCCCAACTACCCTGGAAACGCAACATCATGAACGCACCTGAACCTAAAATATTCACCCCTCACCTCATATCCTTCCTCCTACTTATTATAATTGCCTGCTTCTCCACCGCCTGCTCAACCAGCGGAGCGACCTCGTCCCCTCCAGCAGTGCAGCCCAAAGCAATAGCAACGCAGCCGCCCGTGGCAGTGCACATCCCTGCCGGGCCAATCACCTACGTCGCTTTAGGAGCCTCGGACGCGGTTGGCATCGGCAGCAATCAACCGGGATCGCAAGGGTACGTCCCCCTGGTAGCGGCCCACCTGCCCAAAGGCTCCCATCTCGTGAACCTGGGTATCAGCGGGGAACGCCTGCACAACGCCCTCGCCGAGGAATTGCCCATAGCCCTCTCAACCTCTCCCGAACTGGTCACCGTCTGGCTTGTCGCCAATGATTTCGTGGGCGGCGTCCCCTATGACGCGTATATACACGACCTGAACATACTACTCGGAGATTTACAGGCAAATAC
>JBGQJX010000339.1:0-4945 GCA_041499255.1 Ktedonobacteraceae bacterium
TACGCGAGGCATCGATATCGGCGCGATTGAGTTTATCCATCGTCGTCTCATCGAATTGCGCGATGCCGGTAAAGCAGTCTTGCTTATCTCAGCCGAGTTGGAAGAGATCCGCTCCCTCTCCGACCGTATCGCGGTCATGTATGAGGGCAAAATTGTCGATATCGTTTCACCGGATGCCACCGAGGAACAACTAGGAATCCTCATGACAGGGGGACATCTGGAAGCGAAAAGCGAGGCATAAATATCACTTTTGTCCAGCGCAACCCGGGGTGTGGGGAATGGTACTATAGCATGCTATAGTTATACCCTTAACCCCAACACCTTCGTTAACTTCAAAATCTCAGCAGCAGTGTTCGCATCACGATTTACTATCGTCGCTTCGGTCGCTTTTCTGAGCAGAAAGAGCGCCTCCGGAGTATTCAGATCGCTGTCCATAGCCGCGATGAAACGGCCACGCAACATACTGTCTTCACCGCCGGTTTGATTGCCGACGATTTCATACAGTTGCTGGAATAGTTCAACCGTCTCCGTGGCAACCATCAAGTCTTCTGGGAAACACTCCCAGGGATAGCGATAATGGTGATTGAGCAATGTTATGCGAATAGCATCCGCGCTATAGTCTTTGAGCAGATTACTGACAAGTGTCAGATTACCCAGCGACTTACTCATCTTTTCACCATCCTGGTGAACCATCCCTGTATGCATCCAGAAGCGCGAGAAAGGCGCTTTCTGCGTGAAGTGTTCGGACTGCGCAATTTCGCAGGTATGGTGAGGGAAGGCAAGGTCTGATCCACCACCATGTATGTCTATCTGCGGACCAAGGTAGCGCATCGACATCGCGCTGCACTCGATATGCCAGCCGGGACGCCCTGGACCCCAGGGGCTGGGCCACGCAGGTTCACCGGGAGCCTGGGCCTGCCAGAGCACGAAATCAAGAGGGTCGCGCTTGCGAGGATCGCCGGGATAGTTTCCACGCTCGTTGGCAATGGTCAACATGGCATGATAATCGTTGAGACCAATGGCGCGGGCCATGATACCAAACTCTTCATCCTTTTTGACACTGTAGAAGACACAGCCAGCGCTCTCATATGCATACCCCCGTGCAAGCAACGTCTGAATGATCTCGATCATTGACGGTATCTCGTCGGTAGCGCGGGGGTAAACGTTGGGGCGCCGCACATTCAAGGCGTCCATATCGTTCAGATAACGCTCAGTTTCGCGTTTCCCCAGTTCGCCCCAGGCCATCCCCAGTTCTTTTGCTTTTCGCAAAACATCGTCGTCGATATCCGTCACGTTCTGCACATAATTTACGGTACGCCCACGAAACTCAAGATAACGCATGAGCGTGTCAAATGAGACATACGTGAAGGCATGGCCCAGGTGAGTGGTATCGTATGGAGTAACGCCGCAGACGTAGATACGGACAACATTGTCGTCTACCGGAACAAATTCTTCAAGAGACTGCGTCAGTGTATTAAACAGTTTCATTCTTTCTGCGCTCCTAAACCGAACAAACGGATGGCATTTGCTGTGGTTACCTGGGCAATCTCTTGCAAAGTCATGCCACGGACTTCAGCCAATTTTTCAGCAACATACTTCACAAAAAGCGGCTCATTGCGCTTAGCGCGCAATGGCTGTGGTACAAGATAGGGGCTATCCGTCTCTACCAGGACACGATCCAATGGAGCCATACGAGCCACCTCTGGCAGCGCATTGCCCTGGCGCGTTAACGGACCGGCAAAGGAGATCATAAAATCTTCGTAGGCCAGGCACTCTTCTGCCTGCGCCACATCACCGGAGAAGCAGTGAAAGACGCCGCGCAGCCCCCGTCCATGCACCCGCAGCAGTTCCATCACATCGTCATGCGCGTCTCGCACATGGATAATGCATGGCAAGTCATAGACGCGGGCAAGCTCGAGATGCGCGCAAAACACTGCACGCTGCACTTCTCGCGGCGAAAGCATGCGGTAGTAATCTAGCCCAAACTCGCCAATCGCCACGACTGATGAGTCGCGTACCAGCTCGCGAAAATGCATTTCCATCTCATCGTTATACGTAGTGGCTTCGTGTGGATGGACTCCCACGCCAGCGAACACTACGCCTGGGTACGCCTTCGCGAGCGCAATTGCGGCACGACTGGAAGAAAGATCACAGCCGGGATCGATCATAGAGGTCACGCCACCAGCAATGGCAGCTTGAATAACGCTATCACGATCGGTATTGAAACGGGAGGTGTCAAGATGTGTATGGCTATCGACGAGCAACGAAAACGGTCCTTTCCCACTGGCAAAAAAAGGGAAATATGGCAAATGATTGTTCTGCCTTTTCCCTTTCATCACTTCATTTAGTATAGTCTCAGGTTTATGGGGATGTCAAATAATGTGGGACGCCCAACTGTTTATAAAAAAGTACTACACTTTTCGTGTTGTTCCTGAAGGATTCCATTGATATGTTACCCTACTAAAAGACAAAGATGTTGGAGTATCATCATGGCAATACATAGAACATTCTGGCCTATCGTTGGCGTCCTTCTTCTACTGCTCATATTATCCGCTTGTGGCCCTGGCCTTGTTTCCCTGCAAAGTAACCAGGCGCAACAAACAGCCACTTCAACTTCTTTGTCCCACACAACGTCTCCGCCTGCTGCATCTACCCAAATCAGTGTGCCAGAGCATCCCACTACACCACCTACGCAAAAGCCGACAACCCAGAGCACAAAACCACCAATGTCACCACCTACCAGGACGAGTGGCGGTGGACCCACCTCCCAGGAGCAGCAGTTAGCGCAGTATGTCCTTGGTTTAATCAACCACGATCGCGTGGCGAAGGGGCTTCCTCCATACACGTGGAGCGCTGCCCTGGCCAGAGGAGCCCACCTGCATAATATGCGCATGGTGGCCTTTGGTCAGTTATCCCATCAGTGCCCCGGTGAACCCGATCTGGGCGCGCGCGTAACCAACGATGGTCTTGCATGGAGGGCGGCTGGAGAAAACATTGGCTGGTCGAATTATCCAGATCCACAACAGGGAGTACTCTCCAATCACCAGGGCATGATGGCGGAGCAGCCACCCAACGACGGACATCGCCGCAACATCCTCAGTACTAGTTTTGGCCTTGTTGGCATCGATGTCTTGATTGACTCTCAGCATGGAGTATGGCTGACAGAGGATTTTGCCCAGCTATAGCTGGTCCTCCACTACTTTTACTCGCTTGTTGACATTGCAACGTCCCTCTAAACAATATCAGCACTACAATTGAGTGTATACTGTGACATTAGTGTCTCTTTTTGTGATGCATGTGTGTTGGGAATGTATAACACTTGAGAGTGTAAGCGTTTTGCCCATGCCCTGTCTCTTCATGAGGAAGGTCTCAACTTCATGATGAGGATTTCCCCATATGAAGAGAGCCGGTACTCGGCCATAATAACACCGCGCGTGTTCTACGAAGGATATTCCATATGAAGATACAAGAACAAACAGAAGAAACCATTAGTAAGGCAAGGGAGTCTGAGGGCACATCTTCTCTTGAATCCAACGCGTTATACCGCCTGGGGCTGAATTATGGCCGCCTGGTGCATCGCTTTCGCTGGTACATTATCGCACTCTGGGTGGTTATCGTCCTGGTAAGTGTGCCTTTCGCCGTACAGATCGGCTCTGTGTTAAAGGGTGGGGGATACTCGTCTAAGGACAGCGAGTCGGCACGCGCCAGTACGCTCATCAAAGAAAAGTTGTCCCAGCCAGCTACACAGTTGCTAGTAATTTTTCAATCCACCAATACGGCGGTAAGCGCCCCCCTTTACCAGAAAGAAGTGAACGACTTTGTGAGCCGGGCACGCTCTTTCTCACATGTCACAGGTGTTATTCAGAGTGGCACAGGGCAGGATGGACGCACGACCTATGTGACGGTGAACTTTAATACAGGGGCGGACACGGTCGAGGGACAGTTGAACGACTTCCGCATACTGCTTCCCACCGGTGCCACGGCAGGCCCGGCACAGGCCTACCTTACAGGTGAAGCCCCCTTCAATCACGATTTTTCACAAATCACGGTGCAGGATACGGAGCACGCGGAGTATTTTGCTTTGCCGCTTGCCCTGCTCGTGCTCCTGGTTGTCTTTGGAACGCTGGTTGGGGCGGCTATGCCGATACTGCTGGCAATCGTTGCTGTGGCAACGACCATGGCAGTAATCTACGCCATCGGGCTGCAGGTGTCGATGAGTGTCTTCGTGCTCAACATCGCCTCTATTATTGGCCTGGGTATCTCGATTGACTACAGCCTCTTCATGATTCGGCGCTACCGCGATGAACTGGCCGCGGGACGCAGTATCAGTGATGCCATCGGCTGGACAATCGCGACCGCGGGAGAATCTATACTCTTTAGCGGCCTGATCGTCATGATCGGTTTCTGTAGCCTGCTTTTGATTGGCGTCGAAATCATGACTTCCCTGGGTATCGGGGGCGCTGTGGTAGTCGCCGTCTCAGTGCTGTCCGCGTTAACACTCCTGCCAGCTCTTTTAGCTGTACTGGGACACCGCATAAACGCGCTGCGCATCCCATTCTTCAGCCGTCTGACAATGCACAGGCTGCATCTTCCGCGAGCAATTACTGGCGAGAACCACGGTGAGGAGCCAAAGGTGGAACGCCACTTCTGGCAGAGATGGGCAATGGGGGTGATGAAACGTCCTGTGTTGATTATCCTGCTCGTCACAGCCCTACTTATCGGGCTAGGCTGGCCTATCTTTTCAATGAATCTCGGCTCTACAAGTTCTACGTCAGTGCCGACAAGCTTCGAGTCACGCCAGGGACTCGATATACTGAATGCCCAGTTTCCCGAGACGAAAGAGCATCCTGTGTTCATAGTGGTGCAGGCGCCAGGCGGTTCCAGTATGCTGACGACAGACAACCTGGCAAAGTTGGATCATCTCTCGACATGGATCGCAACGCGA
>JBGQJX010000340.1:0-4929 GCA_041499255.1 Ktedonobacteraceae bacterium
AGCTGGCCCCGGCAAATACTTCAAACGGGCCGCAAAAATCCAGGGGCTCGACATCATCAAAAATGAGGATACCAACGGTTAACATGCCTTCCTGGCACATCTGGTTATTTCCTTTCGCTTATGGGCTACGCTTCGGTCTGCATGTTACCACAAACGATATGCTGCTCACCAGCGGTACACAGCAGGGACTTGACCTGGTGGCCAGGACCTTTTTTGAGCCAGGGGATAGCGTTTTTGTGGAAGAGTTCAGCTATATTGCCGCCCTGGATATCTTTGAGCAATATGGCGTCCATTTGCAGCCCGTTCCCCTGGACGAAGATGGCCTGCAGGTGGATGAATTCGAGCGCCTGCTGGGTGCGCCGCAGAACCGCCCTCGTTGGCTCTACACAATCCCCACCGGTCATAGCCCAACAGGGGTAAGCATGGCGGTAGAACGGCGGCGCAGGCTGGTTGAATTGGCCCACGCGTATAATGTGCTGATCATCGAGGATGACGCCTTCAACGAATTGTTCTATGAGAGAGGGATGCCTGCACCTGCCATCTGGAGCTTTGCTCCTGAAGGACGAGTCATCTATGTGAAAAGTTTTAGCAAAACGACCTTTCCTGCCGTGCGCCTGGGCTGCATTGTGGCTGCCCCGGAGGTTCTTTCCTCCCTGGCGGAGAAGAAAGGGCTCGTTGACCGGGGAACATCGCTGCTGGTCGCGCGCTCCATCCTGACCTATATTAGTTCGCCTGCCTATGAGCGCAATCTGGAGCGGATGCGAACGGTCTATCGCCAACGCCGGGACGTCTTGCTGGCCGCCCTGGAACGCGAGCTGGGTTCATCCGGCTGCCACTGGTCTCGCCCCCTTGCCGGTTTCAGCCTGCTTTTAACGTTACCGGCATCTCTTCACGATATGGAGGTCGTTGAGGAGGCGCTGGCCCTGGGAGTCCTTGTGGCCCCTGGCCGCTTTTTCACGCCCACTGCCATTGGGAAATACGACAACACGCTGCGCCTGACATTTGGTGATAAGTCGCCTGAGCAGCTCGAAGAGGCAACGCAGCGCCTTGCGCTGGCGCTGCGCACGCTGTTACAACGAGGACAGAGCGTATATCCTTCCCGCCGCTTGACCACAGATGTGTAGGGGAGAGCATATCATCGCCCGCATCATTCCATCGTGATGTAAGAATCAACGGTAGGAGCCGATTGATCGCGCACCAATAGGCGTCAAGCCGCCTCCAGGGCGACCGCAAGGGTCGCCCCTACTATACACGAATGGTGCGCCCAATTGGGCACTGCGGATAAAGGTACCGCCGAACTTAGCAAGGGCCGACTTAAATTTTGTTTGACTCATTTCTTCGCCGAAACTGATCTTTTATGGGTTCATACACGACTTTGGTGAAAATAAAGCGTGCATACTGGTGCCTTTTCTCCTGGAAAAAAAGCCTAAAGGACTTTCATCGTTTATCAAGAGTATATCTCGTCCATTCCATGATGCGATGGACTCGCTCCGAAAGATCATCAGGAGCAATTTTTATCAAGCCGTAGCCCAAAGAGGTGTAGGTTTCTTCATGGATTTTCTCGAAAACGAGAGATTCTTCAAAGGTGATTTTTCTCGCCTCAGTGGGCTGACAGAACCCAAGATTTTCGATGAAGAAAACCCTCCTTTGGTAGATCCCCTCGCGCTCAATTCTCTCAATTTCCTCTAACAGAGAAGGAGACGCAGGATATCCCAGGTAATGGCTTAAGGCAAGAGTGCAAATTGGCGAACGGTCATGCCATTGGAGTTCATCAGGCGACGTTGACGCTTCAAGTTGCCTCTGCTTTTGCAGACGGACAATAGTATCGATGAAGTCGGGCTGCAACCACGGCTCAGGTTTGCCAAGCATCTGCTCACCTGCAATCACATCGGTTGCGGCTTCCTCCACAACCCAATAGCCCTGGCGTTTCAACTCATGAAGAATTGAGGTTTTTCCTGAACCGGGTGTACCGGTGAGAATATATCGTTTCATACAAGAAGTCCTCTCGTAACTTGTTTCAAGTACACGACCGTTTCCCTTTTGCCTTTTCCCCCCAATTCCTCAATGGCACATGCGCTCTTGTGGGTTCGTTCACAGAGTGGTATCGAAACAGTGGGAAAATTTACCATGAAAGGATGGGGAGTTTGCAGAGCCGTGATGAAACTGGAATCGCTTCGTTCGTCCTGGTCTATCCGGCGTGAAGAGAGCAGGACTACAGCGCGTGCAAGACTCGTTGACGAAGTAATGGGAAGCTGGCTCTCCCGTAGCTTTGCCGCGAAATCTGCTTGAGTTTGTTCACAAAACCCTCGGTCATCCCATTGGAGTAGCTTTGGCTCAGTCCAGCAAGAACTGCCTCCTGGTCGCGTTCGAGTCCTGTTGTAAATCGCTGCAGTTCGAGGAACCCGCCTTCGGCAACCTGCTGTTTCCAAGCAAGAAAACGAGAGGCTTCCCGTTGCCGCACCATCTGCGCCATCCGTCTTGTACCAGCGTGTAGAGAGCCGAGAGTTTGGAACTGAGCTGACACAATGTCTCCAGGTCGATGCGCTCCTCCTCTTGAAGGGAAGCCCGGGGACGCACCATCAACCAGAGGGCCTCCCGAACCGAAACTCGATCCAACACGGAAGGGGAGGAAGGCTCCCCACATCCTGCTTGAGGGTCTGGATGAACCGATAGACGGTGCGTATCTGTCCAGTATATCCTTTGGCTTGAATTTCCTGCAACAGAAGCGCGCCATCGCGACACCCTTGCTGCCATCGTGAGAGAACGTCGGGTGCATAGCGATCAAAGATACTCTGCCGCTTGCGCCGCCGCTTGCCTCCTGGACAGATTCCCCGCTTCTTCCAATTTTGGATCGTGCGCACGGTTACCCCAAGCCGTTGAGCAATTCCCTCTGGTTTGACTCCACCCTTTTGCCATTCCAGCATCTGCTCGTAGCGCTCTTGATTCCTCATGAGTCGGGTCAACCGTTGCTGTTGACGACCAGGAGTCACGGCTTGTCGCCACTCGTTGCCTTCAAGAGCGGGAGACTTCCGAAAGAGGGACAACCCTTTCCTCAGTTGTTTGTAGCTCTGTACCACAATCGGCTCGATTGCCTCAACGAGATTTTTTTGTGAGGTGAAAGCGATCGGCAGTCGCCATCGCTTGTGGTGCCTCCTCACGGATTGCCTGTGCATAGTCGTTCCCGCGATCTCGGCTGACGTACTGGATTTCTGGATGGCGACGCATCCACGTCGCAGCGCTCTCGATTTTGCGTTCTGGAAGCAAATCAATCACTCGATGGGTCCTCAAATTGACCAGAATTGTGCCGAACCTGCGCCCTCGTTTGAACGAGAAGTCGTCGATACCCAGTGCGGTTACGGTAGGGCCAAGAGCTTCAGGTAACTTCATGATCCGCCGCAAGATAGTCATAAAGGCAAGTTTCCATGCCAAGCCGAGCGGGCAATCGCGCTCCCAGACTTCCAGATGTAGCCAGGCCGAGAGCGGCGAGGGTCTGACTCAGACGAAGGGTCATGTGTGCCCATGGTTCCACAAAGGTCGGCAGGCGCTCCGTGAAAATCTTCTGCTGGCACTCTTGATTGAGGCAAAAGAACTTGTGAACCGTCAGTTGGAGACGAACCATCTGTCCACCACCGGGAACAATCCTGATTCCACCCGTGGAATACCCAATGAAGTCATGCGTTGTAGCCGCACCACCCGGTATGAAACCTGGAGAGGTGGCCTTGTTTTCTTTCGCTGTGGCAGTTTCAGATGAAAGTATGACACCGAACTATCTCATTTACATAAAAGAGGGTATAATACGTCTCGAAGATCTACTCTCTGTTCTGTGATAGTTTTCCGAAAGGAATCGAATAGATGGTTCCGAAGACCAATATGGTCCCACAAGATGTTGTCCCACTGGCAGTGCAGCAGGCAGCGGATGCTCACCAGCTTGGAACCTTTCTCAAAGCCCACAAAGCCAGTCTTACCAGAACAACTCTTGGCGCAGCCCTTTTCCTGGTAGGTGCTGTGCTTTTCCTGGCGGGCGGCATTTTTGCCACTGATATTACGACAAGGATAAAGATTCTTCTGCTGGTGTTTGGGGTGCTCTTTCTCGGCCAGGCGATCTTTATGGCCTACACAGTCGCGCAGGCAGTCAATCAGCAGATTTATCTGTTCCAACAGGGAATAGTTATTGACAAAGGAGGTCAGGTACAGCCATTTCCCTGGAATCAGACCGCCGAGGTCTGGCAAAGTGTCATCCGTCGCTATCGATACGGCATCTACATTGGCACCATCTCTCTCTATACCTTGCGTCGTCTCGATGGCTATCAGGTCAAGCTGGGCAACTTGACGAAAGGCATCACTGAACTGGGACCAGTTATTGCTCAGGGCATCACACGGGCACTAGTTCCGCGTGCCTTGCACGCGATTCAAAGTGGGCAAACCCTGACCTTTGCCCCATTCAGCGTCAATCAGCAAGGCATTGGCAATGGGCGCGAATGGATTCCCTGGTCACAGGTCCAGGAGATTGATGTGAGGCAGCGATGGGTGACCGTCAAAAAGGTTGGAACGTCCCGGGCCTGGGGGACTGCTTTGGTTGCGAAGATCCCCAATTTCCCTGTTTTTATAACCGTTGCAGAAGAACTCAGACGGAGGGTCGGTGGGAGGCAGAACGAGTAGACTGGTGCGGAGGAAGCTCAAATTTTGGTGAGGATATGGGTCAGAGCTGGCGAGGTTATGGTAATTCCGACATTAAAGATCATCAGGAACATGGCGTCGACTTTGGCAAGGTGGTGGACAATCTGGCGGATAGACCACCTTCTACCCCTGAACTGGTTTCCCCGGCAACCCGATAGCCGTCAGCATAGCAAACCCGGTTACCACAATAACCACCACATCTACCACTGTAATCCCCAAACTTGGAGAGCTGCCCGCCGCCGCCGCGAACCC
>JBGQJX010000341.1:0-4917 GCA_041499255.1 Ktedonobacteraceae bacterium
CTATAAAAACAAAAACCTGGCTGGTTCTGGCGTTTCATATGATTGACGGAACCGGTGAAAAATTCTACGAAAGTAATAACCCATATAATGCTTCGCCGGAGTTTCTTGAACAAGTACTTGCTTATGTTGCTTCGAACAAGATCCAACCGGTGACAATCAACCAGGCTCTAGCAGAAGTCGAGCAACAAGTTTAGTTCCAATCAAACCGAGACACCGTTTCATGCTGACAGATATTTTTCAATCACACGCATCTGCGCACTATCACGACCATCTACCGGCTCGATAGACAACGAATAATCGTTACCCCACCCGGGACCTCCTGCCCAGTAGCATCCACCGATATGATGTTCCCGCATGAGTTGGATTGCATGATCCAAAGCGACCAGCCATTCTTTATCCGGCGGCACTCCAAACTCGCCGACAAAACAACGCCGCGTGGTACCGCACCAATTGATAAATGGTGACAAGCTGGTTTCAACCAGTTGGTTCGCATCCCCATCATTTGCCGGAGGAGTATTCGGAGAGTAATTCCCTGAAGTATCTTCATCCCAGTAGCTGTGTGCCTCAAAAACGAGGTGGTTGGCTGGATCACTAATGGCTTCTGCCTGCTGCTGATCCCACTGATGACTGGAATCCCATCGATCCTCACCAACGAATACGAAATGCTGGTTATCGACTGACCTGATTGCGGCGATAACAGAATTGGCCTGCTCCGGCCAAATTCCGTAAAATCCTCTTTTGTGATTGGGCTCATTCGCAACCCCGAATCCGCAAACATTGGATATGCTGCGGAACTGTCCCGCCATTTTCTTCCAAAAATCTGCTAGAGATGCTATCGGAAGTTCTGGTCCGAAATTCATATCATCAAGATTGGACCGTTCATGAAGATCTATTATTACCGACATGTTCTGTTTTTGCGCATCTGCCACGTAGGTTTTCAGCCAGGTAATTTCGTTCCCATCTAACTGACCATACAGATCAGGCTGTACTTTATCCCACCGGATTTCAAGCCGGATGAGCTTCACTCCTTTTGAGGCGTAATAGCTCAACTCTTCAGTGGTCGGACGAATATAGTCGCTACCTTCCCATTCAGCACCTGAAAGCGTAATACCCAACTGCTGATAGCATGGTATGTCACGGGGTGCGCCTACTACTTCTGTTTTCTGGGGTGGGCCACACCCTGCAAAGAATATTACAAGAAAAATCGCTGCCAGGACGGCTAGGGATTGATGTATGCGCGAAATTTTTCTCTTCATGGGAAAGTCCCTTTTCAAAGTTTTAACAGTTGACTACTAACATAGCCAGCGTGTGCTGTTCACGTCGTCGCCTCTTCTACTGTTATGGCTTTATTTTAACAGCCCTGCCAACAACACCTGAGTGGTTACTTAGTGGGGACAAGGCTATAGGTATAACCTGAAGGGACTATATATTTATGAGCACAGTGGGATGTGATGGTGATCGTAGCAGTATGATGAAAATGGTGTTGTGATCGAAACGTTAGAGAATGTTAGCTTGTTGTAACCAGTTTGTGATTTCCAGGCATTATCCTCTTGTTAAATACATTGGCTATTGCTCTCAAGAGGAGGGTGTCATGGACGATAAAGCATTGATTCAGGCTCGTGAACGTTTGCTACGTGCTGGATGGAAGTTATCAGAGATAAACCGTTTATGTCGTTTTCTTAAGGCGTATGTGCAAACCTCTTTGGATCAGGCCGACCTGGACATCCGGCACCTGGAGTTTATACGCTGGTTGGTGCTTACTGGTAGGCTTGTGGGGTAGGGTGGTGGGGTTAAGTGAGAGGGGTCGAAGGGCAAGCACGAGGCGTCGGCCATGTCACAGGTCGGTCCCGTGACAGGGCGAGTACGACGCGTCGCCCCGCCACAGGGCGAGCACAAGGCATCGCCCCTACTATGGACGGATTCGGAAGGTGGGGTGGGCATGGTGGCAAGAGTCTATTATGAGTGGTTTGCGTGAGTGTCTTGTTTAAGGGAAGGGTGGAGTGGTTATGATCCTTCAGATGCATGATGACGAGATACGGGGTGAAGAACAGGCAGCAATTCCTGTTGAGAACAAGCAGACGGCGACATCTCTTGAGGGGCGGTCTGGGCCAACGCCTGTCTGGCCCAGGCGATGGGTCTCTCTGCTGATGTATTTCCTTGGCGTTGTGTTGCCGATGGTAGCAGGCTCGATGGTCGGTTGGCCCTGGTGGGTGGGAGATATCTTCGATGCAGAGTGGGTCTTGAATACAGTCGTCCTGGTGATGGCTTTGTCGGTGTTTGCTGGGGCTTTCTTGCTTCGATCATGGTGGGCATTTTTGATTGTACCGGTGGCCTGGATTGTTGGGGAGATCCTGGGAGCTGCTCTGGCTCCTTTCGTGCAAGGTGGTTGGCCTGCTCTGCAAGCCGCGAGCGAGAATCACCTTTTGGGCGTACAGGGTATGATCCTATTATTTGCGGCTGCGCCTCTCTTCTTTTATACGCTTTGCGGCGTTGTGTGCGGTATCGCGTTCGAGAGGTGGTTGAAGAAGCGAAAGTCTCGACGATGAGCCGCCGCTTGTGAAGCGACGCGGCGCATTAACCCACCCAGGGCGAGCACGAGGGATCGAAGGGCATAAGGCATTGGCCCCGTCAGAGGGCGAGCACAAGGCATCGCCCCTACTATGGACGGACTGGCCTGGGAAGTGGATTCATAGTATGGTAAGGGCGATGCCTTGTGCTCGCGTTCTCTTGTCCGCGCACCTCATTTCCATTAGAGTTGTCATTCGCCAACGAAGTCCTGAAAGTGTCGGTTAAGACACTTGGAAGGGGCGAATTAATAGGCAGTTCGTAAAAGGGTTGGGGCGGGAGTGGTGTGGGCGCCGCGTTCGCCCTGGCCAGTGAGTGTGAGCGTACCGCCTAGAATGGATAGGCCTGTTTGCGTTGTGAACAATGCCTCGTTTAGCGTGTTACCGTTGGGGGCACTGGCGACTATGAACAGCGGGTAGGCTTTGCCGTTGGAGAAAGAGGTTGAGATGTAGTCGCCAACCATGGACCCTTGCGTGGTATTGGCCAGCCATGACAGGTTCATGGGAGTGGATGTAAGGGTGGTTTCTGTTGACCAGGTTGTGCCGCCATTGGTTGATGAAACGAAGCCGACCTCTAACTGACAGGTTGTGGCTGTGCAGTTCGTAGCTGGATAAAAGTAGTATGCCAGCCCGAGATGGGCGGTATTACCGGAGGTGGCGGGATCGACAGCGATGCCGGGGATGAAATGATCGACGTTGCTGCCAACGGCGTCGATAGGTATGCGCTGCGCTTGTGACCATGTCGTTCCATCGGTCGAGGTGCTGAGAACGATATCGTTGGCGCTACAACCGCTTTCGAAACGGCAGTCCTGCCAGACGACGTAGGCTTTCCCGGCGGCATCCATCTCCGCGGAAGGTAGAGGCTCGCTGCGTAGACTGGCAACCTGGTGATCTGTTTGAGAGGCGATGGTTACGCTGCTGTTCCAGCTCGCGCCGCCGTTGGTGGAAGTGAAGGCCGCGATGGTTGCATTGGAGCTAAAGAAAGGGACAATCACGGTACCGTTTGGTTGAACGAGGGGTTGTCCTCCCAGGCCAGAGACGTTATCAGCGGTTGCCTGTCCGGCGCTCCAGGTGGCTCCTCCATCGCTGGATGTGCTCATCTGTACGAGGTTACCACTGGAGTTATTATCCCATTCAACATAGCAATGTCCATAAAACGCGCTGGTGGAGGTATTGTCACAGACAATCCAGTCCTTGTCAAAAAAACTGCCGTTCGAATTTGCGACTACGACAGGAGGATTCCAGGTAAGACCTCCATCAGAAGAGGTGTTTACCAGAACGGCGGCCCCAACCGGCGTAAACCCGTTGGTGATGGCGAGCGAAGAGATCATCCAGAGCTTGTGAGCGGCGTCGTAGGCCACCGAGGGGTCGCTGACACGGTCGAACTGACCTGTTGGGGTAGCATAGACTGTCGTGCCAGGCAGGAAGCCACTTTTCCATGTCGTGCCGTTGTCGGTGGAGGTAGCCCAGCCGATATTGGAGGAGCCGCCATCGGTAAAGCGGCCAACCTGTGTGGCGGCTACGATGGTTGAGCCATTGGCGTAGCTGTCTGGCTCGACTTCGGCCTGGTGCTGGCTCGTCGAGTTGGTGTAGGGATCGCTACTTAGCTGCAACAGAGAAACTCCTGTCGCGGCTGTTGTGGTTGCCGGGGACGCGGATACTGCTGAGGTGAGAGCAAGGGCTAAGACCAGCAACAGCACAAGAGTGGCGGCGGTGATCCAACGAGAGCGAGTGAGGAAAGACATGTGTACATACTCCTTACAATGAATAATGCCTGGGTTGAGGTAGAATGCGCAAGCTCTGTCGCTTTTCGGTGCGAGGAAGATATGGGATGTTTAATGAGCGGTGGGGAGGTGAAAAAATAGTGCATAAAAACGACAACAGCAGGCGCTCCTTTCAATAAGGTGTTGTTGAAAAGAACGCTGGCTTTTTGGGTATTCGCTTTTTTTATGGGAAGTGCATCAATCGTGGAGCAATTGGGCGGCTTCCCATTGATCAGCCGCGTGGGCGACCCAAGGGTCCCCACCCATCGACCACGCCGCCCCTACGGATCTGTGTTCGCTTGATTTGAGGCTTATGGGGTGGCCTGTTCAGTTGCCCATTCGATGCCCCAGGGCGACTGGATTACACCCTTGATTACTGTTCGCGTATTTCCGTTGCTGGAGTCGAGCAGGGTAATGCCGGTCGAGGGGTCAACTCCGTAGAGGGTGTACCCATCGCCGCTAACGGCCAGCCCGGTGAATTCTTGCTGTTTCAGGTACTGGCCCTGTACCTGAAGTGTCTCTGTGCTGATCACCCAGATGCCGTGCAGTCCCGCCACGTAAAGCAGGCGCTGATCCCGCGAGAGTGCCGC